>NZ_JBHTSA010000008.1:91413-138937 GCF_042795405.1 Streptomyces sp. NPDC056480
TCGGACAACGCTTTCCCTACGTCTTTTCTCCCCGTGGCCACGCCCCAAACAGCCTCACGTGCTTTTGAAATTACTAACACTACAATAACCACTCACCTCGCGCGGGGGTGGGTTGCTGCTGCCTCCACCCCCGTCGGAACCGTTCGTTCCCGGGCCGGCTACTCCGGCTTCGCGGCCGCCGTCTTCTTCGCGGCGGTCGTCTTCTTGGCCGTCGTCGTCTTCTTCGCGGCCGTCTTCTTCACGGCCGTCGTGGTCTTCTTCGCCGCGGTCTTCGTGGCGGTCTTCTTCGCGGTGGTCGCCTTCTTGGCCGGTGCCTTCTTGGCGGCCTTCTTCGCCGGTCCCTTGGCCCGCTTCTCCGCGAGCAGCTCGTAACCGCGCTCCGGCGTGATCTCCTCCACGCTGTCGCCGGTCCGCAGGGTGGCGTTGGTCTCGCCGTCCGTCACGTACGGGCCGAAGCGGCCGTCCTTGACGACCACGGGCTTCTCGCTGACCGGGTCGGTGCCCAGCTCCTTCAGCGGCGGCTTGGCCGCGGCCCGGCCCCGCTGCTTCGGCTGGGCGTAGATCGCGAGCGCCTCTTCGAGGGTGATCGTGAAGAGCTGCTCCTCCTCGGTGAGCGACCGCGAGTCCGTGCCCTTCTTCAGGTACGGGCCGTAGCGGCCGTTCTGCGCGGTGATCTCGACGCCCTCGGCGTCCGCGCCGACGACCCTGGGCAGGGACATCAGCCGGAGCGCGTCCTCCAGGGTGACGGTGTCGAGGGACATCGACTTGAAGAGGGAGGCCGTACGCGGCTTCACCGCGTTCTTGCCGGTCTTCGGGGTGCCCTCGGGAAGGATCTCCGTGACGTACGGGCCGTAGCGGCCGTCCTTCGCGACGATCTGGTTGCCGCTGACCGGGTCGGCGCCCAGCTCGAAGTCGCCGCTCGGCTTGGCGAGCAGCTCCTCGGCGAGCTCGACGGTCAGCTCGTCGGGTGCGAGCTCCTCGGGGACGTCGGCGCGCTGGTGGCCCTCGGCCTCCTTCTCGCCGCGCTCGACGTAGGGGCCGTAGCGGCCGACGCGGAGCACGATGTCGTTGCCGACGGGGAAGGAGGAGATCTCACGGGCGTCGATCGCACCGAGGTCGGTGACGAGCTCCTTGAGGCCGCCGAGGTGGTCCCCGTCGCCGTTTCCGGCGTCCGCGGCACCGCCGGAGGCGGCCGTACCGGCCTCGCCCTCGCCGAAGTAGAAACGCTTCAGCCACGGCACGGACTTGGCCTCACCGCGGGCGATGCGGTCGAGGTCGTCCTCCATCCGGGCGGTGAAGTCGTAGTCGACGAGCCGCCCGAAGTGCGTCTCCAGGAGGTTGACGACGGCGAAGCTCAGGAAGGACGGCACGAGGGCCGTGCCCTTCTTGAAGACGTAGCCGCGGTCGAGGATCGTGCCGATGATCGACGCGTACGTCGACGGGCGGCCGATCTCCCGCTCTTCCAGCTCCTTGACCAGCGAGGCCTCGGTGTAGCGGGCCGGCGGCTTGGTCGCGTGGCCGTCCACGGTGATCTCGTCGGCGGTCAGCGCGTCGCCCTCGGCGACCTGCGGCAGGCGCCGCTCGCGGTCGTCGAGCTCCGCGTTCGGGTCGTCCGCGCCCTCGACGTAGGCCTTCATGAAGCCGTGGAAGGTGATCGTCTTGCCGGAGGCGCTGAACTCGGCGTCACGGCCGTCGGCGGCCCGGCCGCCGATCTTCACGGTGACCGAGTTTCCGGTGGCGTCCTTCATCTGGGAGGCGACGGTCCGCTTCCAGATGAGCTCGTACAGCCGGAACTGGTCGCCGGTCAGACCGGTCTCCGCGGGGGTGCGGAAACGATCACCCGAAGGACGGATCGCCTCGTGCGCCTCCTGCGCGTTCTTGACCTTGCCCGCGTAGACGCGCGGCTTCTCCGGCAGGTAGTCGGCGCCGTAGAGCTGCGTGACCTGCGCCCGCGCCGCCGAGACGGCGGTGTCGGAGAGGATCGTGGAGTCCGTACGCATGTAGGTGATGAAGCCGTTCTCGTACAGCTTCTGCGCCACCTGCATGGTCGCCTTCGCGCCGAAGCCCAGCTTGCGGCTCGCCTCCTGCTGGAGGGTGGTCGTGCGGAAGGGGGCGTACGGGGAGCGGCGGTACGGCTTCGACTCGACCGAGCGCACCGCGAACGCGGTGTCGGCGAGCGCGGCGGCCAGGGCGCGGGCGTTCGTCTCGTCCAGGTGGAGGACGCTGTCGCTCTTCAGCCGGCCGTCGGCGCCGAAGTCACGACCCTGCGCGACCCGCTTGCCGTCGACCGCCGCGAGGCGCGCGACCAGCTGCGACGGGTCGGAGGCGTCACCGGTGCGGCCGGTGGCGAAGGTGCCGGTGAGGTCCCAGTACTCGGCGGAACGGAAGGCGATGCGCTCGCGCTCCCGCTCGACGACGAGGCGGGTGGCCACCGACTGGACGCGGCCGGCCGACAGCTTCGGCATGACCTTCTTCCACAGGACCGGCGAGACCTCGTAGCCGTAGAGGCGGTCGAGGATACGGCGGGTCTCCTGGGCGTCGACCATGCGCTGGTTCAGCTCGCGCGGGTTGGCGACGGCCTCGCGGATTGCGTCCTTGGTGATCTCGTGGAAGACCATCCGGTGGACCGGGACCTTGGGCTTCAGGACTTCCTGGAGGTGCCACGCGATGGCCTCGCCCTCGCGGTCCTCATCGGTGGCGAGGAAGAGCTCGTCGGATTCGGCGAGGAGCTCCTTGAGTTTCCTGACCTGCGCCTTCTTGTCGGCGTTGACGACATAGATGGGCTGGAAGTCGTGCTCGACGTCGACGCCGAGGCGGCGCACCTCGCCGGTGTACTTCTCGGGCACCTCGGCGGCGCCGCTGGGGAGGTCTCGGATGTGCCCGACGCTCGCCTCGACGACGTAGCCGGGGCCGAGGTAGCCCTTGATCGTCTTCGCCTTGGCAGGCGACTCGACGATGACGAGTCGGCGGCCGCCGTGTGCGGCTTCGCTGGTCGGGGACAACTTCGCTCTTCTCTCCGGATCGACACTCTCTGGCACGTACGGCGCTGGCACGCACGGCAGCGGCACGGACGGTGACGCTCCCGTCGCTGCGGAGTGTGACGGTACAACCCGCCCCCGTGTCAAACGGCGAAAGCCCGCAACGGCCACTCGAACGGTAACCCGAGTCCTGGCATTCCTGCCGCCCGGACTCCCGGTCGGGCGGGGCGCGGCATGATCAGGAGGAGATCGGCGAGGGGGTCAGAGGCGGCCGAAGCACCAGACGCCGAGGACGAGGAAGGCGGCGCCGAAGACGCTCGTCAGCGCGACGGCGGCACGCGGGGCGACCCCGTGGGCGACGGGCTCGCCGTGCAGTGTCCGCACGGCGGTCCACAGCAGCAGCGCGCCTCCGAACAGCGTGAACGCCGCCCCCGCGAAGATCGCCGGCCCGCTCTCCATGCCCGTACCCCGTTCCGTTCACGTGCGGTGTTGGTCTCCCGCAGCCGAGGCTGACACCTCCCGGCGTCGTGGGTGCGAATTCCGGGTGAACGACGCGGAGCGTCCCGTACGGTTTCACGAAGATGGCCGGTAGTGACCCACTCGTCACTTCACGCAGTCCTCGCCGTTCTCGGCCTGCTCGCCCGTCTCTTCTGTCACATCGTGTCGAGGGTGGCCCGGCGGCGGCTGCCCCGCTCGAAGACACCGAGCAGGACGACGGCGAGCAGCCCCCAGCCGGCGCCCACGGCGAGCTCGGCCCCGAGCACTGAGCCGTCGAGACCGCCGCCGGCGGTCAGCCCGCGCGCCGCGTCCGCCGCGTGCGTGAGCGGCAGCAGCTCACCGGCGGCCCGCATCCACCCCGGCAGCGTCTCCCGGGGTACGGCCGCGCCGGTCAGCAGGAGCAGTACGGAACTGGCCACGTTCGACACCAGGAACACATCACGGAAGCGGAGCCCGAGCGCGCCGAGCGCGAGCCCGAACGCCGAGCACGCACCGGCCGCGACGAGCAGGACGAGGCCGAGACCGGGCAGCGCCCCGGCGGGCACGGGGAGCCCGAGGACGAGCGAGGCGGCGGTGAGCACGAAGGCGCTGACGAACAGCCCGTTGAGCACGTACGGCAGGGCGCGCCCGGTCCACAGCGGGACCCGGCGCCGCGGCGAGAGCAGGACCGCGCCGAGCGTGCCGTACCGGCGCTCGTTGGCGACGGCCATCGTGCCGCCGTACACGCAGGAGGCGGAAGCCGCGAGGACGGCGTTCCCCACGAGGTGGAAACGGTCGTCGGCGACCCCCAGTTCCCGCCCCAGGTAGACGAAGAAGAAGACCTGGAGGAGCGGCCCGACCAGCAGGGTTCCGATGAACATCGGCGGGGTCGTCCAGTTGAAGAGGGCCCGGTAGGAGATCGCCCCGCCGACGACGACGAGCCGCGCGGTGCCGAGGAAACGGAACATGGGTGTCGTGCCTCTCGAAGGTCGGGGGAGGGTTCTGGGCGGTCTCACGTGAGGGCGAGGGTCGCGGCGGCGCGCGCCCGGCGCTCCACCCGCCCGAGGACGAGGACGGCGGCCAGGGCGTACCCGGCGCCGAGCCCGGCGGCGGCCAGCAGGGGCGTGAGCACGTCGCCGCCGGAGGTCGCCGCGTGCACGGCCCGCGCGCCCCAGGTCGTGGGCAGGGCCCAGGAGACCGGGTGGGTCCAGGCGGGCAGCACGGTGACGGGCACGAGCAGCCCGGAGAGCAGCCACACGGGGGTGTCGAGCGGGTTGGCGAGCGCGTTGGCGTTGCGCAGCAGGACGAACGTGGCGGCGAGCAGCAGCCCGGTCATGCCGAGCGCGAGCACGCACACCGGGACGGCGACCAGGAAGAGCAGCGGGTGCGCGAAGTCCAGGGGCACGTCGAAGAGGAGGACGCCCCACAGGACGGTCGCGCCCATCGCGTACGTACCGATGACGGCGGTCGCCAGGGTGATCGGGAGCAGGACGAGCGCGAGCGGCGTCGGCGCGACGACCAGGGTCTCCAGGGTGCCGAGCCAGCGCTGGTTCTGCACCGCGCCGCCCGAACCGAAGAGCACCGAGCCCCAGATGCCCATGAGACCGGCCCCGACGGAGGCGGTCAGCAGCCGGTCGGGGTCCCCCGCGGCGCGGAACAGGTAGACGGCGAGGGTCGCGTAGACGAGGGGGACGAGGACGGCGAAGGTGATCTCGATCGGTGAGCGCGACATGTACGAGACGTGTGTGCGGACTCCGACGAGGATCAGGCGCGGGACGCGGCGCGGGGCGACGGTACGGCCGCTCATGCCGGCGTCACCTCCTTCGCGGCGCCCGCCGTGTCCTCCACGATCGCGATGTAGGCGTCCTCCAGGGACGGTTCGCGGCTGGTGACCCGGCCGATCCGCACGCCGTCGAGCGCGGCGAGGACCGGTCCGTGCAGTTCGGCGGCCCCCCGCCCGGTCTGCACGGTCACGGTCTGCAGGGCGCCCCGGTCCTCGGCGGACACGCCCCGGACACCGGGCACCCGCCGCAGCCGGTCGAGCCGCTCGTCGTCGACGCCGTAGGCCTCGATCTCCAGGACATCCCGGTCCCGTACGCGGGACTTGAGACTGTCGGGGGTGCCGAGGGCGCGGATCCGGCCGCCCGCGATGACGGCGATCCGGTCGCAGAGCTCGTCCGCCTCGGCCATGTAGTGGGTGGTGAGCAGGACGGTCGTCCCGGCGGCGGCCAGGTCGGCGACCGTACGGCGCAGATCGCGGGCGGCGACGGGGTCGACGCCGATGGACGGCTCGTCGAGGAAGAGGACGTCGGGGCGGTGGAGCAGGCCGCGGGCGATGTGGAGGCGCTGCCGCATGCCGCGCGAGTAGCCCTCGACGCGCTCCTTCTCCCGGCCCAGGAGGCCCACCAGGTCGAGGAGTTCGGTGATGCGGCGCCTCTGTACGCGGGCGGGGACGGCGTACAGCTCGGCGAAGTACCGGAGGTTGTCGAGCGCGGAGAGCCGGTCGTACAGGCCCCGGTCGCCGCCGAAGACGTACCCGATCCTGCGGCGTACGGCGACGGGGTCGCGGGCGACGTCGTGGCCGAACACCCGGGCCGTGCCGGAGGTCGGCAGGAGCAGGGTGTTGAGCATCTTGATGGTGGTGGTCTTCCCGGCACCGTTGGGCCCGAGGAGCCCGAACAGCTCCCCGGGCGCCACGTCGAACGTGACGCCGCGGACGGCCTCGGTCTCGGTCCGCCGGGACTTCGGCCACCCGGTCCTGCCGGTGAAGGTGCGGCGCAGCGCGTCCGCCTCGATTGCGAGCATGCGCCGGACGGTAGGAGCCCGGCAAGGGACCCGGCCATCGATTCGGAACGCCCCGAATCGTCAGACCCCGGCCAGGCGTCCGGCCAGGGCACGGCGTGGGCCACGGGCCAGCGTCAGGCCAGGGCTGGGCGTGGGGCACGGCCCGGCGTCTGGCGTCGGCCACAGCACGGCGTGGGCCACGGCCCTGCGTAGGCGCCACAGCCCGGCGTGCGCCACAGCCCGGCGTCGGCCACAGCCCGGCGTCGGCCACGGCCCCGCGTCAGGCCACGGCTGTGAGGACGCCCTCCCCGGCGAGCAGCGCGAGCAGCGAACGGCCGGTGTCCGTCAGCTGGTAGTACACCGAGCGGCCGACCCGGTGGCGGGTCACGACACCCGCCTCCGCGAGCACCGACAGGTGCTCGGAGACCGTGCTGGGCGCGAGGCCGAGGCGGTCGGCGAGGCCCGCCGTGGTCAGCGGCCCGCCCAGCTCGCGCAGGACCGCCGCCCGGCCGCGGCCGAGCATCAGCCCCAGCCGGTCCTCGGCGACGGGCTCGGGCGGTTCGCGCAGGGCGCCGGCGCCCCGGGCCTGGAAGCTGAGCGCGAACACCTCGGGGTCGTCCGTCGAGTACAGCCGGCAGCCCTCGGCGAAGACCAGCGGCACGAGGACGAGACGCCGCTCACCGGGCGCGTACTCCGCGTCGATGTACTTGGTGAGTTCGAGGACGGGCCGCTGCCACCGCCCCCGGGTCTCCAGACCTGCGAACAGCGCGTCGACCCCCTCGGTCGCGAACGTCCTGGCGCGGACGAGCACTTCGTCCTCGACCAGCCGCCGCATCGTCGGCCAGTACGGCTCGATCGCCCCCTCCCAGTAGGCCGCGTACGCGTCGGCGAGCGCCGCGCAGGCGGCCTCCGGGTCCATCAGATAGGGCTGAACGAAGGGCTCGTCGGCCATGCCCGGGTAGCAGACGGCCACCTGGGCCCGGACGAACTCCGGGTCGGTGGCCCGCAGCGCGGCCAGCTCCTCGTGGACGTTGACCGTGCCGAACGGCCGGGGCAGCAGGAAGTCGGAGACCTCGCACCGCCCCTCGACGAACAGGTCCCACAACGGCCGGAGCCGGTCGTCCTCGCGCCACACCTCCCGCGCCTGCCCGACCCACTCCTGGTACGGCCAGGAGGGGTGGCGGTGCGGCAGCGCGAGGTGCATCGAGCAGAACGCGTCCCGCAGCGGGCTGATCGCGATCCGCGTCGCCCCGAGCGAGGCCTCGTCCAGCTCGATCCGTATCAAGCGCCGTCCCCCTCCGCGGCCGACGCGCCGTCCCCCTCCGCGACGGGCAGCAGGAAGCCCTCCTCCACGAGCAGCCGGATCGCCTGCGGGGTGCGGTCCCGCAGTATCACCGGGTCCTCGCCCATCAGCTGCCCGATCGCGTCGAGGATGCGGCCCGCGCTGAGGGTCCCGTCGCAGACCCCGGCGAACCCGGCGCCGACGTGGTCGACCCGGGTGGCCCGGCGCATGCCCCGGTTCTGCCGGAGCACGACATGCTCCGGGTCCTCGGCGCCGGGGAGTCCGACCTGCTCCTGCACGACCTCGGACGCGAGCGTGAACCGGTCGGCGAGGAGCGCCGCGTCGTCGTGGGAGCGGAGATAGTCCTGGCGCTCGAAGTGGGCGAGGACGGTGGGGCCGAGGGGCTGCTCGACGGGGTGCGGCCACTCCTCGACGACGATGGACGGCTCGACGGCGCCGGACGCGACGGCCCCGTTCCGCCGGATGGTGATCCAGCCGAAGCCCACCGCGCGGGTCTTGCGGGCCTCGAACTCGTCGAGCCAGCGCCCGTACGCCTCGCCGTACGCGTCCGGGTCGCCGCGATGGTCGCCGCTGTCGCGCAGCCACAGCTCGGCGTACTGGGTGATGTCCTGGACCTCGCGCTGCACGATCCAGGCGTCGCAGCCCGCGGGCACCCAGGACCGGAGCCTGTCCTGCCACTCCTCGCCCTCGACGTGCTGCCAGTTGGCGAGGAACTGGGCGTATCCGCCGTCGTTGAGCCGGTCGCCGGCCTGCTGCACCAGCGTGCGGCACAGGTCGTCGCCGCCCATCCCGCCGTCCCGGTAGGTGAGCCGGGCGCCGGGGGAGATCACGAACGGCGGGTTGGAGACGATCAGGTCGTACGTGTCCCCGTCGACCGGCTCGAAGAGCGAGCCGGTCAGCAGCTCGGCCTCCCGGGCCCCGGAGAGCGCGAGGGTGAGCCGCGTGAAGTCCAGGGCGCGCGGGTTGAGGTCGGTGGCCGTGACCAGGGTGGCGTGCTGGGCGGCGTGCAGCGCCTGGATGCCGGAGCCGGTGCCGAGGTCGAGCGCGGAGGACACCGGCGTACGGACCGTGATCCCGGCGAGGGTGGTGGAGGCACCGCCGACGCCGAGCACGACCCCTTCGTCCTTCTTGCCGATCCCGCCGGCTCCGCCGACGGCGCAGCCCAGGTCGGAGACGATGAACCAGTCCTCGCCCTCGGGCCCGCCGTACGGCCGGATGTCGACCGTGGCGGAGACGGTGTCGTCCTCGCGGACGACCCAGCCGTCGGCGAGGGCCTCGTCGAGCGGGAGCGCGGCGGCGGCCCGCTCGTGTCCGACGCCCTGCTGGAGCAGGAAGAGCCGGACGAGGGTCTCCAGCGGGGAGTCACCGCGGGTGGCGCGCAGCGCCGGCACGGTCTCGCTGCGCGCGAGCGCGGCGTAGGCCGGGGCGCCGAGCAGGTCGAGGAGTCCGTCGGCGGTGAAGTCGGCGGCGAGCAGCGTCTCGCGCAGACGGGCGGCGTGCGCGGGCACGGGGAGGCGGGGAGGCAGGCTGGTCGTACTCACCGCTCCATTGTGACCGCCGCCACCGACAACCGGGCGGCCGACCCGGCGGCGGGCGCCGACGGACCGGCCGAGGACGGCCGCCGGCCCGGCGGCGCGCAGCGGTTCGCCGCTGCCACCGGGTAGGGGCGGGAGGTCCCGGGCAGACGGCCCGGGCGGACGGCCCGGGCTGGAGGTCCCGCGCGGGAGGTCCCAGGCGGACGGCCCCGGCGGACGGCCCGGGCGGGACTACTCCTCGGTCTTGGCCGACGCGGTCGGCTTGGCCGGCTTCGACGAGGCCTTGTCTGAGGAGCCGGAGGCCGTGGAGCCGGGCTGCGGGGACGCCGAGCCGGTGGCCTTCGGCGGGGTCGAGGCCGTGGGCTTCTGGCAGCCGGGCTGCTTGGCCATCGCCTGGCCCAGCTCGCCCTCCTCCAGCTTGGACAGGGCGTTCTGGTCCATCTTCTCGATCTTGGTCAGCCCGTCGGCGACACCCTGGAGACCGTCCGCGAACTTCTGCTGGTTCGTCGGGTCCAGCGCGTCGACCTGCTTCTTGAGGCCCTCGTACGCCAACGCGGTCGCGTTGAGCTCCTTGATCGCGTCCTGCTGGACCTTCTCGCCGTTCTCGACGGGCGGGGCCCCGGCGCCCTCGACGGCCTTGGCCAGCGCCCGGTCGGCGTCGGCGATGTCCTGGAACGCCTTCGAGTCGGCCGCCTGGATGTCGGCGGGCTTGCTGTCCGCGGCCGTCGAGATGATGATCTGGTGGGCGTCGGCCCGCTTCTGGATCTGGGGCTTGGCCTGGTCGCAGAACGTCTTCGCCCAGTCGTCCACCTTGTTGCCCTCGTCGTCGCTGCAACCGGACAGCGCGAGCACGAGTACCGCGCCGCCGGACAGTGCGGCCGCAAGCTTCTTGTTCACCGGATCGGTCCCTTCCAAGGCTCTCGGCCCCGGAACATACACGCCGAACGGGCTACTTCCACCTTTCGTGCGACCGATTCGACCCGTATTGCAGTCTTTTGACCCAAGGGAGAGACGTCTCACGCACCTCCGACGCGCCCGGGAATGAGACGGACACCACGTACCGGAGCCGGTTCGGACCCCGCGCGCGGAGCACGTACGGACGCCACGTCAGGACACCGTCACGGAACGCCTCTTGGAGACCCGTACCGCGGCGATGACGACGATCAGCGCGACCCCCGCGACCGCCGCCCGGAGCCCGGCGCTCGCGTCGCCGCCGTAGCTGAACCGCACGACCGCCGGGGCGATGAGCAGCGCGACCAGGTTCATCACCTTGAGGAGCGGGTTGATCGCCGGACCCGCCGTGTCCTTGAACGGATCGCCGACCGTGTCCCCGATGACGGTCGCCTCGTGCGCCTCGCTGCCCTTGCCGCCGTGGTTGCCGTCCTCGACCAGCTTCTTCGCGTTGTCCCAGGCGCCACCGGAGTTGGCGAGGAAGACGGCCATCAGGGCGCCCGTGCCGATCGCGCCCGCGAGGTACGCGCCGAGCGCGCCGACGCCCAGCGCGAAGCCCACCGCGATCGGAGCCATCACCGCGAGCAGCCCGGGCGTGGCGAGTTCGCGCAGCGCGTCCTTGGTGCAGATGTCGACGACCCGTCCGTACTCGGGTTTCTCGGTGAAGTTCATGATCCCGGGGTGCTCGCGGAACTGCCGCCGCACCTCGTAGACCACCGATCCCGCCGACCGCGACACGGCGTTGATCGCGAGCCCCGAGAAGAGGAACACGACCGCCGAGCCGAGGATCAGGCCGAAGAGGTTGTTGGGCTGGGAGATGTCCATCGAGAGGGTCAGCTCGTTCGCCTTGGCGCCGACCTCGACGACCGAGGTGGCGATGGCGTCCCGGTACGAGCCGAACAGCGCCGCGGCCGCGAGGACGGCGGTGGCGATGGCGATGCCCTTGGTGATGGCCTTCGTCGTGTTGCCGACGGCGTCCAGATCGGTGAGGACTTGGGCCCCCGCCCCCCGTACGTCCCCGGACATCTCCGCGATGCCCTGGGCGTTGTCGGCGACCGGGCCGAAGGTGTCCATGGCGACGATCACGCCGACGGTGGTGAGCAGGCCCGTGCCGGCGAGGGCGACCGCGAACAGCGCGAGCATGATCGAGGAACCGCCGAGCAGGAACGCCCCGTACACGGTGAGGCCGATCAGGAGCGCCGTGTAGACGGCGGACTCCATGCCCAGGGCCACGCCCGCGAGGACGACGGTCGCGGCGCCGGTGAGCGAGGACTTGCCGACGTCCCTGACCGGTCGGCGGCTCGTCTCCGTGAAGTAGCCGGTGAGCTGCTGGATGAGCGCGGCGAGCACGATGCCGAGGGCGACGGCGACCAGGGCGAGCACGCGGGGATCACCGGCGTGCTCGCGGATGCCCGGCTCGGTGACGCCCTCGAGCTCGGCGTAGGAGGAGGGCAGGTACAGGAAGGCCGCGACGGCGACTCCGGCGAGCGAGATCACGGCGGAGACGAGGAATCCGCGGTTGATCGCGCTCATCCCGCCGCGGTCGGAGCGCCGCGGGGAGACGGCGAAGATGCCGATCACCGCGGTGATCACCCCGATCGCGGGCACGATCAGGGGAAACGCCAGGCCGTGGTCGCCGAAGGCCGCCATCCCGAGGATCAGCGCGGCGACCAGGGTGACGGCGTACGACTCGAAGAGGTCGGCCGCCATGCCCGCGCAGTCGCCGACGTTGTCGCCCACGTTGTCGGCGATGGTGGCCGCGTTGCGCGGGTCGTCCTCTGGGATGCCCTGCTCGACCTTGCCGACCAGGTCGGCGCCGACGTCGGCGGCCTTGGTGAAGATGCCGCCGCCCACGCGCATGAACATGGCGATGAGCGCGGCACCGAGTCCGAATCCCTCCAGCACCTTGGGCGCGTCGGCGGCGTAGACGAGCACGACGCACACGGCCCCGAGCAGTCCGAGGCCCACCGTGCACATGCCGACGACCCCGCCGGTACGGAACGCGATCCGGGTGGCCCGGTGGGCCACCTCCGTCAGGTTCTTCTCGGGTTCGCCCTCGGCCGGCGTGGCCTCCCGGGCCGCCGCGGCGACCCGCACGTTGGCCCGTACGGCGAGCCGCATGCCGATGTACCCGGTGACCGCCGAGAAGAGGGCCCCCACCAGGAAGAACAGGGAACGTCCGGCGCGCTGCGACCAGTTGTCCGCGGGCAGCAGCATCAGCAGGAAGAACACCGCGACCGCGAAGACGCCGACGGTCCGCAGCTGCCTCGCGAGGTAGGCGTTGGCCCCCTCCTGCACGGCGGCTGCGATCTCCCTCATCCGCTCGGTGCCCTCACCTGCCCTGAGCACCTGGCGGACGAGGAGCCGCGCGACGACCAGCGCGGCGAGGGCGACGGCGCCGACGGCGTACACGATCGTCCGGTTCCCGCTCGTGAGCACCGCCGCGGCGAGAGATGTGGGGTACATGGGGACGGATCATAGGGAGACAAACCGGCACGTACGGGGATGCCGGAAACCCCCGCGCGGATGCACCAATCAGGGAACGAGGGGGGCGAGGGGGGCCGAGGGGCGGGTCGGCGGGTACCGGGCGGTTCCAGGCGGCGGGGCGGTTTCGGCACGACGAGAAGAGGCCCTGCGGGGCAGGGCCTCTTCTCGTCGCACTTCGTGGCTCCGTACGGGTCAGGACTCCATACGGGCCAAGGCTCCATGCGGGTCAGGACAGGATGTCCGCCGAGTTCACCGGCCAGCTCATCCGGATGGTGCCGCCGTCCTCGCCGGCGCTCACCTCGACATCGTCGACGAGCCCGCGGATCACCGCGAGCCCCATCTCGTCCTCACCGTCGGCGTCGTCGAATTCCTCGGCCGGGGCCGCGGCCCGCGCGCCGGGGACACCGGCGGCATCGGCCGCCGCGACCCCCGCACCCGGGACCTCGTCGCCGACCTCGATGGAGAACGTCTTCTCCTCCTCGGTCAGCACGACCCTGATGGGCGTCGTCACGTCGTTGCTGCGGTGCAGCCCGACGGCACGCGAACACGCCTCGCCCACGGCGAGCCGCACCTCGTCGAGGACCGCCTCGTCCACCCCGGCCCGGCGCGCGACCGCGGCCGCCACCAGGCGGGCCGTACGGACGTGCTCGGGCTGAGCGCTGAAGCGGAGTTCAACGGTGGCCATACGAACCCCCTGGGCTCAGTCGACGGCGTTGACGGCCTCGTCGACCGAGGTGTGGATCGGGAACACCTTGGTGAGACCCGTGATCCGGAAAATCTTCAGAATGCGCTCCTGGTTGCAGACCAGACGCAGCGAGCCCTCATGGGCGCGAACGCGCTTCAGGCCGCCCACGAGCACACCGAGTCCGGTGGAGTCGAGGAAGTCCACGCCCTCCATGTCGACAACCAGGTGGTAGCTGCCGTCGTTCACCAACTCGACCAACTGCTCGCGCAGCTTGGGCGCGGTATACACATCAATCTCGCCACCGACCTCGACGACCGTACGGTCACCACCAGCGCCGGACACATTGCGAGTCGACAGGGACAGGTCCACGGATCCTCCAGCACCTTGCTATCGAACGATCGTTCCCACTGGGTCTCCCGGGCGGAGTCAGGGAACTGATCGCCAGCCGCGATGGCATTCAATCACTTACCAGCAGCCATGCACGACGCCTTGGAAGCATTGTCCGTCATGGCAGTGACACACTCGGTGCCGATGGCCACGAATCAGCGCCCCCGTAGACCGGCCGGAGACATGGGCAGCCGCCCCTCTCCCGGCATGGTCCTCGACCGGCTCTCCTCGGGCGAGAGCCGGGCCGCGCGCATCACTCATACGGAGCACATGCCCGCCCGGGAGGGTCGTCATGCAGTCTGGCCGCATCGCATCCGTCCCGAGGTGATCGCGGCGATCGAGGCGGCCGGAATCGAGCACCCCTGGGCACACCAGGCGGAGGCCGCCGAGCACGCCCTGGACGGCGAGCACGTGGTGATCGCCACCGGCACGGCCTCGGGCAAGTCGCTCGCCTACCTCGCCCCGGTCCTCAGCACCCTCCTGGACGGCTCGGAGGCCCCGAACGGTCGCGGGACCACCGCCCTGTACCTCTCGCCCACCAAGGCCCTCGCCGCCGACCAGCGGCGCGCCGTCCGGGAACTGGCCGCCCCGCTCGGCAACCGGATCCGCCCCGCCGTCTACGACGGCGACACGCCCGTCGAGGAACGCGAATGGGTCCGGCAGTACGCGAACCACGTGCTGACCAACCCCGACATGCTGCACCGGGGCATACTCCCCTCCCACCCCAGGTGGGCCTCCTTCCTGCGCTCCCTGCGCTACGTCGTGATCGACGAGTGCCACACCTACCGGGGCGTCTTCGGCTCCCACGTCGCCCAGGTGCTGCGGCGACTGCGCCGGATCTGCGCCCGGTACGGCTCCGAGCCCGTCTTCCTCCTCGCCTCCGCCACCTCCGCCGAACCCGCCCTCGCCGCCGGCCGCCTCACCGGCCTGCCGGTCACCGAGGTCTCCGACGACGCCTCCCCGCGCGGCGAGCTGGTCTTCGCCCTGTGGGAGCCGCCGCTGACCGAGCTGCACGGCGAGCGCGGCGCGCCCGTGCGCCGCACCGCCACCGCCGAGACCGCGGACCTGCTGACCGACCTGACCCGCCAGGGCGTCCGCTCGGTCGCCTTCGTGCGCTCCCGGCGCGGCGCCGAGCTGATCTCGGTGATCGCCCAGGAACGCCTCGCCGAGACCGACCGCGCCCTCGCCCGCCGGGTCGCCGCCTACCGCGGCGGCTACCTCCCCGAGGAGCGCCGGGCCCTGGAGCGGGCCCTGCACTCCGGCGAGCTCCTCGGCCTGGCCGCCACGACCGCCCTGGAGCTGGGCGTGGACGTCTCCGGCCTGGACGCGGTCCTGATCGCCGGATACCCGGGCACCCGGGCCTCCCTGTGGCAGCAGGCGGGCCGCGCCGGCCGTTCGGGCGAGGGCGCCCTGGCGATCCTGATCGCCCGCGACGACCCGCTGGACACCTTCCTGGTCCACCACCCGGAGGCGATCTTCGACCAGCCGGTCGAGTCGACCGTCCTCGACCCGGACAACCCGTACGTCCTCGCCCCCCATCTGTGCGCCGCCGCCGCGGAGCTCCCGCTGACCGAGGCGGACCTGGCCCTCTTCGGTCCGGCCGTGCCCGACCTGCTGCCCCAGCTGGAGGGCGCCGGCCTGCTGCGCCGCCGCTCCACCGGCTGGTACTGGACCCGCCGGGAGCGGGCCGCCGACCTCACGGACATCCGGGGCGGCGGCGGCAGCCCCGTCCGGATCGTGGAGGCCGGCACCGGCCGGCTGCTCGGCACCGTCGACGAGGCCGCCTCCCACACGGCCGTCCACGAGGGCGCCGTCCACCTCCACCAGGGCCGCACCTACCTGGTGCGGGAGCTCGACCTCAAGGACTCCGTGGCGCTCGTGGAGGAGGCCGTCCCGCCGTACTCCACCACCGCCCGCGACACCACCTCCATCGCCGTCCTGGACACCGAGACCGAGATCCCCTGGGGAGCCGGCCGCCTCTGCTACGGCTCCGTCGAGGTCACCAACCAGGTCGTCTCCTTCCTGCGCCGCCGTCTGATCACGGGCGAGGTGCTCGGCGAGACCAAGCTCGACCTGCCGCCCCGCACCCTGCGCACCCGGGCCGTGTGGTGGACGGTCACGGAGGACCAGCTCGACGCCGCCCGGATCACCCCGGAGATCCTCGGGGGCGCCCTGCACGCCGCCGAGCACGCCTCCATCGGCATGCTGCCGCTCTTCGCCACCTGCGACCGCTGGGACATCGGCGGGGTCTCCGTGCCCCTCCACCCGGACACCCTGCTGCCCACCGTCTTCGTGTACGACGGCCACCCGGGCGGTGCGGGCTTCGCCGAGCGCGCCTTCCACACGGCCCGTGCCTGGCTGACGGCCACCCGGGAGGCCATCGCCTCCTGCGAATGCGAGGCGGGCTGCCCGTCCTGCATCCAGTCCCCGAAGTGCGGCAACGGCAACGACCCCCTCCACAAGCGCGGCGCGGTCCGTCTTCTCACGGAGATCCTCCGCGAGGCCCCGAAGGCACCTGAGGCGCCGGAGACACCCCCAGGGCCCGAGACGCCGCCGGTGGAGGCGCCGGAGGTCCCGCCCGGGACCTGACCTCCGGCCGGTAGGGGCCGCGTACGACCCGGGCGGTCACCTCAGCGAGCTCGCCCCGCACCGCGCAGCCCACCAGCTCGGCGCCCTGCGCGGCGGCCACCCGGGCGGCGGCGGCACAGGCCTCCGCCTCGCCCCACAGCGCACGGTCGGCGGCGGCGAGCGCCGCCAGGTCGGCCGCCCCGCCGGCCCGGTGCCTGGCCGCCACCGCCTGCCCGAGCGCGAGCACCGCCCCGAACACCACGCACAGCGCACAGGCCGCGAACGCCGCCCAGACGGTCGCCGCGCCCCGGTCCCGGCCGCGCGCGCCGGCCGTCACGGCGGGCCTCCGCCCACCGGGGCGCCCGGTGCCGGGCCGCCGATCATCGGGTCCTCCGCGAGCGCCGCCGCCTCGGCCCGCAGGGTCAGCCCCATGCCCCGGGGCCCCGGGGCGGCCGCCTCCACCGTCACCCGCCACAGCTCGCCCGACCGTGTCACGGCGACCGTGGCGCCCTCGGGCGCGGCGGCCCGCGCGGCCGACTCGGCGGAGGCCACGGGCTCGGCACGGGCCGCGACGCGGGCCCCGGCCCGTGCCGCGTCCACACAGCGGATCTGTGCGGCGGCCGCCGCCAGCGCCCAGAGCAGGGTGACCGTGAAGAGGGCGAGGACGGGGAGCACGAGCGCCGCCTCCACGGTCACGAAACCCCGGTCAGAACGGCGCATCGAGAGCCTTCCCGATCACCGACTCCAGGGCTCCCGAGACCGCCCCGCTGGTCACGATCTTGTACAGGACCGCGGCGAACCCCGCCGCCGCGATCGTCCCCACCGCGTACTCGGACGTGGTCATCCCCTCGTCCCGGCGCGCCGTCTCCCGCCGCGCCCGCCACCAACCGGCCATCGCCGTCCTGACACCCATGCCGAACTCCTCGATCCGTCGTTCTCGTCGTGTCATGCCGTCCATCCGTCTCATCCGTCCAGAAGGCCCGTCGCCAGGCCGATCACCACCGGGGCCACTCCCACCGCCAGGAAGGCCGGCAGGAAGCAGAGCCCCACGGGCCCGCTGATCAGCACCTGTGCCCGGCGCGCCCCGGCCGCCGCCGTCCGGGCGCGGGCCGACCGCAGCGCGGCCGCGTGCCGGGCGACGGCCTCCGCCGCGGGTGCCCCCGAGGAGCCGGCCCGTTCCATGCAGCGCGCGAGGCCCGCGGCGCCCGGTATCGCGCCGAACCTCCGCCACACCTCGGCCGGTTCGCCGCCGAGCCGCAGTTCGGCCGCCGTGCGGGTCAGTCGCTCGCCCAGGGGACCGCCGAGGGACCGCCCGACGGCCTCCGCCGCCTCCTCGGGCCCGGCTCCGGCCGAGGCGCAGGCCGCCAACAGATCCGCGGCCAGCGGAAGGAGCCGCACCGCGTCGTCCTCGGCGCCCGCCGGCGCGGCGGACCTGCCCGCCGCGCCGCGTCCGACGGCCACGGCCACCAGGACGGCGGCCACCAGACCGCCGAACACCCCGAACAGCACCCAGCCGAGCCCGGCCGCCCCGAGGGGCGCCACCCCGTGCCCCACCCACCGCGGCAACCCGGACCGCGCCACCCGCGGCCGCCGGCCCGGGACCGGGGGCGAGGTCGGGGCCGGGGTCGGAGTCCAGGGCACGGTCGGGGTCGGAGTCCAAGGCGGACTCGAAGTCGAAGTCGAAGTCGAAGTCGAAGTCGACAGCAGGTCTCGCAGCCTCCGCCGCATCCCGCGCGCCCTCCGCCCGGACACCAGCTCCCGCGTCCCCTGCTCGCACCAGACGAGCGCCACGGCAGCCACTGCTGCCGCCTGCACGGCCCCCCTCACGCCCGCTCCCCTCCTCGGACGACCCGCGCGGCCCACCACAGCCCGGCCGCCTCCAGAGCCCCGCCCACGACGAGGCAGCCCAGGCCCGCCGGTGTGTGCAGCAGCACCCGCAGCGGGTCCGCGCCCAGAGCCGCGCCGAGGGCGACACCGGCGAGGGGCAGCACCGCGAGAACGGCCACCGTCGCCCAGGCACCGGCGAGTTCGGCGCGCAACCGCTCACGCTGCTCGTGGTGGTCCCGCAGGGCCGCTTCGAGCCGGTCGAGCCCGGCTGCCAGGCCCGCGCCGCCGTCCACGGCCACCTGCCAGCACGCCGCCATGCCCGCGAGCCCGTCGGCGCCGTCCTGCCCGGACGCTCTCCGCAGGGCCTCCGGCACGTCCCCGCCGAACCGGGCCGCCGCGAGCACCGCCGCCTCCCCGTCGCCGAGCGCGCCCGTCTCACGGGCCGCGAAGGCCAGGGCCTGCGCCGGCTGCCAACCGGCCCTCAACTCCCCCACGACGGAACCGCACAGGGCCACCACGCGCTCGGCCCGCGCCTCGCGCTCCCTCCGGCGCCCGGCCTCCCGCAGCCGCCGCCCGACGACCGGCACCGCGACCGCCCCCGCCACCAGCGGCAGCGGCGACTCACCGAGCACCGCGACGACTCCCGCCACCGGCAGACACAGCCAGGCCCGCCGCCCCCGCAGCACGGCCCACCAGCGCGCCGCCACCGCCGACCACACCACAGGCCCAGCGATAGTCCCGGGGAGCCCGGCGACCCCGCCGGCGAGCACCATCCGCGCCCGGCCCGTGACGCGCCTCCGCTCGACCGCCTCCCACGACGCCACGACCGCGCAGACCGCCAACGCCGCCTGGGACAGGTCCCGTACGGACAACCAGGTCGTGCTCACGATCCCCCTCCGATCAGCGACCTCAGCCGGTCCCAGCCCCGCTCCCGCACGAATCCGTCCGCGCCCCACCGCAGCGCGGGAACCGTCCTCACCAGGCCGTCCCGGTCCCGCTCCAGGACGTGCGCCTCGGCGATCCGCCGTCGCCCGTCCCGGTCCCGCGCCAGATGGAGCACGACCGAGAGACCTGCCCCCAACTGGCTGTGCAGAGCGGCCCGGTCGAGCCCGGCCGCCGTCCCCAGGGCCTCGAGTCGTGCCGGCACGTCCGCCGCGGTGTTGGCGTGGACCGTGCCCGAGCCGCCCTCGTGGCCGGTGTTCAGAGCGGCGAGGAGATCGACCGCCTCGCCACCCCGGACCTCGCCGACCACCAGCCGGTCCGGCCGCATCCGCAGCGCCTGCCGGACCAGGTCCCGCAGGGTCACGAGTCCGGCGCCCTCCTGGTTCGCGGGCCGTGCCTCCAGACGCACCACGTGCGGATGGTCGGGCCGCAGCTCCGCCGAGTCCTCGGCGAGGACGATCCGCTCCCGCTCCCCCACCAGGCCCAGGAGGGAGGCGAGCAGGGTGGTCTTCCCCGTCCCCGTGCCACCACTGACCAGGTACGACACCCGGGCGTCGATGAGCGCGCGCAGGATGGGGGCGCCGCCCGGCGGCACCGTCCCCGCCGCCGCCAGCTCCTCCAGGGTGAAGGCGCGCGGGCGGACCACGCGGAGCGACAGACAGGTCGAGCCGACCGCCACCGGTGGCAGCACCGCGTGCATCCGGGTGCCGTCGGGCAGACGCGCGTCCACCCAGGGCCTGGCGTCGTCGAGCCTGCGTCCGGCCACCGCCGCGAGCCGTTGCGCGAGCCTGCGCACGGCGGCGGCATCGGTGAAGGACACCGGGGCCCGCTCGAGGCCGGCGCCCCGGTCCACCCACACCCGGTCGGGCGCCGAGACCAGGACGTCGGTGACGGCCGGATCGGCGAGCAGCGGTTCGAGCGGTCCGGTGCCGATCAACTCACACCTCAACTCCTCCGCGACACCCAGCACTTCCGCGTCTCCGAGCAGCCGTCCCTGCGCCCTCAGCGCCGCCGCGACCCGCGCGGGGGTGGGATCGGACCCGCTTGCCGCGAGCCGCTGCCGCACCGCGTCGAGCAGCCCCGCGCCGCCGCCCGCAGCCCCGGTCATGCCGCACCGCCGGGGGCGAGGGCGCGCGTCCAGAAGGCGTCGCAGAACCGGCCGAGGGGACCTCGGGGCTCGGCGCCCGGCGGCACGCCCGCGTCCTGGTCGGCCACGATCCCCGGGTCGTAGGGAAGTTCACCGGCGAGCGGCAGTCGCAGCGCGTCGGCGACCCATCGCTCGTCGAGCCCGGCCGCGTACGGTCCGCGGACCACGGCCCGCAGGTCGCGCACCCCCATGGAGAGGGTCGACGCCACCCGGTGAGCGGCCGCGACGGCCCTCAGCTCGCCGGGCACGACGAGCAGTCCGAGATCGAGCTGGGCCAGGGCCTCGACGGCAGCCTGGTCGGCCGCGCGCGGCAGGTCGACCACGACGACCCCGCCCCGGCGGCGGGCCGCCGCGAGCACGGACCGCACGGCCTCGGCCGGCACCGACGCCGCGGGCTCCCTGCCCCAGCTGAGCACGCGGACGCCCCGCACGGACGGCAGGGACTCCTCCAGGGCGCCACCGGCGAGCCGGCCCTTCGAGGCCGCGAAGTCGGGCCATCGTCTGCCCTCCTCGCGCTCGCCCCCGAGCAACACGTCGAGCCCCCCGCCCAAGGGGTCGCCGTCGACGAGCAGGGTGCGCCGTCCGGAACGCGCGGCGGCCAGCGCGAGACCACAGGCCAGGGTGGAGGCGCCCGCGCCGCCCCGGCCGCCGACGACCCCGACGGTCAGCGCCTGCCGGCCCACGCCCTCGGCCGCGTCGGCGATGCGGTCGACGAGGAGGCCCTCGGCGTCCGGCAGCCGCAGGACGCACTCGGCCCCGATCTCGACGGCGAGCCGCCACACCCCCGCATCGTCCCGGTCACGCCCGACGAGGACGGTCCCCGGGCGGCGTGCCGCCCCCCGGCACCGGGCCGCGGCGTCGTCGCCGACCAGGACGAGCGGGGGGTCGGTCCAACTCGCCCGCCGCTCCGGCACCCGGTGGTGCACCTCGGGTTCGACACCGGCCGCCGCGCACAGCCGCAGGAGGTCGTCGAGCAGCCCCAGGTCCTCGGTGACGATCAACGGCCCCGTGCGCCGCTGCTCTTGGGCGCCGGTTCCGTCCGGACCGCTCGGCACCGGGGCCCGATCCGCCCCGCCCGGCACCGAGGTCCACCTCGTACCCCTGCCCCCGGAAGTCCTGGATGCCTCCATGACACACACCCCTCTCGCGATTCCTGCCGTTCGCGAACTTCGCGACGGGAATCACGGTGGGGCCGAACGGAAAATCCTGGGGATCCTGCCGAAAAACTGGGGAAATCCGAAGCCCTGTGAATATCTTCGTCACCCCTCCGGGGACTCCCCGGAACGCATCCTGCCGGTTACCGTGAGTGATGATTCGAGGGTCCGGTGGAGCGCCGGACGATGCCTGGCCGACGGCCGGAAGGAAGGAGGCGGACGATGTCCCACAGCGCCGAAACGGCTCCGGACATGCGACGACCCCCGCCGGGGGGGAGAGCGGGGGTCGTCTCTCCGGCCGACTCGGGGGGGGGAGGAGCCGGACCGGGTTAGCACGGTCGCGAACGATCCGTGACTTCCATGGTGTACCCGAGAGCCTTCTCAGGCAAACCCACGCGCCCCAGCGTACGCCGAATGGCGGGCACCTATGCTCAGCCTTGTGGAAAACCACTCCTTGCCGCGCACAGCCGCCTTCTTTGACCTGGACAAGACGGTCATTGCGAAGTCCTCGACGCTGACCTTCAGCAAGTCCTTCTACCGGGGCGGACTGATCAGCCGCCGGGCCGCCCTGCGGACGGCCTACATCCAGTTCGTCTTCCTGGCAGGTGGGGCCGATCACGACCAGATGGAGCGGATGCGTGAATATCTTTCCGCGCTCTGCAAAGGCTGGAACGTGGCCCAGGTGAAGGAGCTCGTCGCCGAGACCCTTCACGACCTGATCGACCCGATCATCTACGACGAGGCCGCCTCCCTCATCGAGGAGCACCACGCCGCCGGCCGCGACGTCGTGATCGTCTCGACCTCCGGCGCCGAGGTCGTCGAGCCGATCGGCGAGATGCTCGGCGCCGACCGGGTCGTCGCCACCCGGATGGTGGTCGGCGAGGACGGCTGCTTCACCGGTGAGGTGGAGTACTACGCCTACGGGCCGACGAAGGCCGAGGCCGTCCGGGATCTCGCGGAGTCCGAGGGCTACGACCTCTCGCGCTGCTACGCGTACAGCGACTCGGCGACCGACATCCCCATGCTGGAGGCCGTCGGCCACCCCTACGCGGTCAATCCGGACCGGGCGTTGAGGCGTGAGGCCGTGGCGCGGGAATGGCCGGTTCTCGCCTTCGAGAAGCCGGTACGGCTCAAGCAGCGGCTGCCCGAATTCCGTATGCCGCCGCGTCCCACGCTCGTCGCCGCGGCGGCGGTGGGTGCGGCGGCCGTGGGGGCCGGACTCGTCTGGTACGCCGCCCGGCGTCGGCAGGCCGCACTCGCCCATCGGCTCGCGGATGACTTTGCCCGAATTTGAGCAATGAGCAGAGAAGTGGAGCCAGCACTTTCGCTTCTACCCCGACAGGAGTAGAAAGGAATCAGGCCCGCGAGACCGAGGACATCCGAGAGGATCACCTGTTGAGCATGAAGGCCCCACGGACCTAGCACAGAAACCGAGCACCCACGCGACGTCGACCCGTCGATTACGGGCCAGCCGCACCAGGCCACGGGCAAAGCACCCGGCCTGATGGGCACATATTCGAGGACGCATGGTAACTGGGTAGACGTGCCAGCGGCGGTACCAGAACTGGTGCCGCCGCAACCCGTTCCGGGCCCCGCGAGGGGCCCGGATTCGTTTGTCAGGGCCGGGATCCGGGACCCGGGCCGCCGTCCTCGCGCCGGTTCAGGCCGCGCCGCGCTGGAGGGCCTCGCACACGGCCGTCGACTCGCGGACACCGAGTTCGACCGAGCGCCCGCAGTGCGCGATCCAGCCGCCCACGCCCTCCGGGGTCCCCGACAGGTACCCCTCGAACGCGGCGAGGTACGCGGCCGGCCCCTGCTCCGCGTGACCGACCTCCGCCGGGCAGATCGCCTTGGGGTCGAGACCGCTGCCGACCAGCGCGATCCGCTCGGCGGCGCGGGCGACCAGGCCGTTGTACGAGGTGAAGGGGCGCAGCGCGAGCAGCTCGCCGTGGACCACGGCGGCCGTCACGAGCGCGGGGGCCTCGCCGCCCGCGACGATCAGCTCCGCCAGGCCGTCGAGCCGTCCGCCGACCTCGGCGGGGGTCGGCAGCGGGGCCGTGACCAGCGGTTCGTCGACCGTCTCGCCGTCCAGCCGGGGGCGGCCCACCGAGGCGCCCGGGTCGCCCTCGGCGACCAGGTGGAGCCGGGCGAGGACCCGCAGCGGCGACTGGCGCCAGATGGAGAGCAGCTGCCCGGCCTCCGCGCCGAGGCGCAGCGCGGCGCCGACCGTGCGGGCCTCCGCGTCGGAGCTGAAGTCGGTGCGGCGTCGGACCTCTTCCAGGGCCCAGTCGGCGCCGGACAGCGCGGCCGACCCGCGCGCCCCGCGCAGGGCCGCCTCGGAGGAGATCTCGTTGCTGCGGCGGCGCATCACACGGTGGCCGTAGACCCGGTCGACGGCCTTGCGTACGGAGTCCACCGCGTCGGCGACGCCCGGCAGGGAGCCGAGGGCGGCCAAGGGGTCAGAGGCGTGCGTACTCATAAGTAGGGAGGCTACGCGCCCCGGCGGCCCGCCCCACGATGGGGTGGTCTTCTTCACGCATCCCGACCACGCGGCGCGTTCATGCCACTACCCTAGGTGAACATGAAGATCGCTTTCGTGGGGAAGGGCGGCAGCGGAAAGACCACGCTGTCCTCGCTCTTCATCCGCCACCTCGCCGCCAACGAAGCCCCGGTCGTAGCCGTCGACGCCGACATCAACCAGCACCTCGGCACCGCGCTGGGCCTGCCCGACGCGGATGCCGCCGCGCTGCCCGCGATGGGTGCGCATCTGCCGCTGATCAAGGAGTACCTGCGGGGCAGCAACCCGCGGATCACCTCCGCCGACACGATGATCAAGACGACGCCGCCCGGGGAGGGCTCCCGGCTGCTGCGGGTCCGCGAGGAGAACCCGGTCTACGAGGCCTGCGCACGGACGGTGCCGCTCGACGACGGCGAGATCCGCCTGATGGCGACCGGCCCGTTCACGGAGTCGGACCTCGGGGTGTCCTGCTACCACTCGAAGGTCGGCGCGGTGGAGCTCTGCCTGAACCATCTGGTGGACGGCGCCGACGAGTACGTGGTGGTCGACATGACCGCCGGCTCGGACTCCTTCGCCTCCGGCCTCTTCACCCGTTTCGACATGACGTTCCTGGTCGCCGAGCCGACCCGCAAGGGCGTCTCGGTCTATCGCCAGTACAAGGAGTACGCGCGGGACTTCGGCGTCGCGCTGAAGGTCGTCGGCAACAAGGTGCAGGGCCGGGACGACCTGGACTTCCTGCGCGCGGAGGTCGGCGACGACCTGCTCGTGACGGTGGGCCACTCGGACTGGGTCCGCGCGATGGAGAAGGGCCGCCCGCCCCGCTTCGAGCTCCTGGAGGCGGAGAACCGCATGTCGCTCCAGGCCCTCCAGGACGCGGCGGACGACTCGTACGCCGACCGCGACTGGGACCGCTACACGCGCCAGATGGTCCACTTCCACCTGCGCAACGCGGAGAGCTGGGGCAACGCCAAGACCGGAGCCGACCTGGCTGCCCAGGTCGACCCCGACTTCGTGCTCGCCGAGAGTCTCGGCGCCGTTCAGCCCGCCTGACGTCCGGCGCCACCGCGGGCGGCCGGGGCGCCGGCCGCCGCCGGGGCGGCCGGGGCCGTGGCCGGCTGGGGGGCGAGGAAGGCCTTCCAGCCGGCCTGCGGGGCTTCGCCGACCTTCAGGGTGCGCATCTTGGCGATGACGTACGGGTCCTGGGCGTCGAGCCAGTCGGCGAGCTGCCGGAAGGACACACACTTCACGTCCTTCTGGACGCAGACCGTGGCGATGGTCTCCTCGATCGCGCGCATGTACACGCCACCGTTCCAGGACTCGAAGTGGTTGCCGATGATGAGCGGCGCGCGGTTGCCCCGGTAGGAGCGCTCGAAGGCCTGCACCAGGCCGTCCCGCATCTGGTCGCCCCAGTGCTCACGCTGGGACGGGTCGCCCTGGGTCGTGCCCGGGGACTGGTTGACCATGAAGTTGTAGTCCATGGACAGCGTCTGGAAGGCGCGGCCCGGGACCGGCACGAGCTGGAGCGACAGGTCCCACAGGCCCAGGTCCTTCTTGGGCCAGATGTGGTCGTTGACGCCGCTCGTGTCGTAGCGGAAGCCCAGCTGCGCCGCCGCCTGGACGAAGTTGGTCCGGCCTTCGAGGCAGGGGGTGCGGGCGCCGACGAGCTCCTTGTCGTAGTCGAAGGGCAGCGGCTGCTCGGCGCGCAGGCCTGAGTTCGTCTTCCAGTTCTTGACGAAGGACTTGGCCTGCTTGATCTCGCTCTTCCACTCTTCGACGGACCAGGTGCCGACGCCGCCCTCGGCCCCGCAGAAGTGCCCGTTGAAGTGGGTGCCGATCTCGTTGCCCTCCTGCCACGCGCCGCGCAGTTCGCGGACGGTGGCGCGGATGCCCTCGGTGTCGTTGAAGCCGATGTCGGAGCGCCCTGCGCTGTGCTGCGGCGGGTCGTAGAGCTCCCGCTTCTCCTCGGGCAGCAGGTACACGCCGCTGAGGAAGTACGTCATGGTGGCGTCGTACTTCTTGCCGACCTTGCGGAAGTGGGAGAAGAGCTTCTGGCTGTCCTCGCCGGCTCCGTCCCACGAGAAGACGACGAACTGGGGCGGGGTCTCGCCCGGCTTGAGGCGCTGCCAGACGGGCTGGTGGGGCTGGGCGCCGGTGAAGGCGGTGGAGCCGTCGCCGATCAGCCGGACCGCGTTCGGCGGGGCGGCGGCCGGCTCCTTCTTGGCGCCCGCTCCGCCCGGCGCGCTCTTCGTGGCGCTGCCGTCGGAGCCCGAGCAGCCGGCGAGGCCGCCGATCAGGGCGACGGCGAGGGCACCGGCGGCGAGCGCCTTCCTCTGGGCAGTGGTCCTTCTCCCGGCGGCTGTCATCCGCGCACCTCTCCTCGGTTCCGTACGAGCGTCGTCAACGTCGCACCGCGACAGCCGGACTGATGAAACGACAAGCGGCAATCCGTTCACCCTTCACCGGAACCGGTGAATCATTGCCCTGTTTGCCCCGAAAATAATGCCGGAGTCTTTACTCTCCATTACGATCCATTTACCGAGCGTTGATCCTCGCCCCGGCGGCGATCCCGCCTTGCCGCCGCCATGCATCCCGCCGCTGCACGCCGTGACCCACGGCCGCGAGCCCCCCACGTTCGTCCCGCACGAACCGCGACCGCGCCGCCCCGGAGGAGACGGGAATGACCCTCTGCACCCCTGCCCGCACGACCAACCGACCCCGCGTCCAGCGGCCCCACAGCCCGCCGGAGCGGCCGCGCCGCTTCCGTATCGCCGGCGCCGATCTGTCGGCGTCCGTCGCCGTCTTCCTGATCGCACTGCCGCTCTCGCTCGGCATCGCGCTCGCCACCGGAGCCCCGCTCCAGTCCGGTCTGGTCGCCGCCGCCGTCGGCGGTCTGGTCGCCGGCCGGTTCGGCGGCTCCCCGCTCCAGGTGAGCGGCCCCGCCGCCGGCCTCACCGTGGTGACGGCCGAGCTCATCCAGCTGTACGGCTGGCGCACCACCTGCGCCATCACCGTGCTCGCCGGGCTCACCCAACTCGGGCTCTCCGCCCTTCGGGTGGCCCGCTCGGCGCTCGCCGTCTCGCCCGCGATCGTGCACGGCATGCTCGCCGGCATCGGCGTCACCATCGCCCTCGCCCAGCTGCACATCGTGCTCGGCAGCACCCCGCAGAGCTCCGCCGTCGACAACGTCCTCGCCCTGCCGGCCCAGTTGGCGCACATCCACCCGGCGGCGCTCGGCATCAGCGCCCTCACCGTGGCCGTGCTGCTGTGCTGGCCGCGACTGCCGGGCCGGGCCGGGAAGCTCGTCCGCAAGGTCCCGGCCGCGCTCGTCGCGGTGATCGGCGCGACGGCGGTCGCGGCGGTCGCCGGGCTCGCCGTCCCGCGCGTCGACCTGCCCTCCTGGAGCAGCCACGCCCTGCCCGGTCTGCCCGAAGGCCCGGTGCTCGGCATCGTGGCCGGGGTGCTGACGATCACTCTGGTCACCAGCGTGCAGTCGCTGCTGTCCGCCGTCGCGGTCGACAAGCTGGTCGCCGCCCGTCCGGACGGCGGCCGGGGCGTCCCGCGCTCCGCCCTCGACCGCGAACTCGCCGGTCAGGGCGCCGCCAACCTGGTCTCCGGGGCGCTCGGCGGCCTGCCGGTCGCCGGCGTCGCGGTCCGCAGCGTCGCCAACGTCTCGGCGGGCGCGGTGAGCCGCTCCTCCACGATGCTGCACGGCCTGTGGATCGTGCTCGCGGCCCTGCTGCTGGTGCCGGTCCTCGACCTGATCCCGCTGGCCGCGCTCGCCGCCCTGGTCATGGTGGTCGGCATCCAGATGGTCAGCATCACCCACATCCGTACCGTCACCCGGCACCGCGAGGTCGTCGTCTACGTGGTGACGCTGTCCGGCGTCGTCCTCATCGGCATCCTGGAGGGCGTCGCCCTCGGCATCGGCGTGGCCGTCTCCGTCGCCCTGCACCGGCTCGCCCGGACCCGGATCACCCGCGAGGAGCGGGACGGGCGCCAGCTGCTGCACGTCCGGGGGCAGCTGACCTTCCTCGCCGTGCCCCGGCTGAGCCGCGCCCTGCACCAACTGCCGCACGGCTCCGACGTGGTGGTCGAGCTCGACGGCTCCTTCATGGACCACGCCGCCTACGAGACGCTCAGCGACTGGACCGCGGGGCACCTCGCCCACGGCGGGACGGTCGAGACCACCGGCCCCTCCGGCACGAGGATCGCCGACCCCACTCCCTCGGCCGCCGCCGCGCACACCTGCTGCCGGCCGTGGACCCCGTGGCACAACCACCAGTGCGGCGAGCAGCCGGACGGGCGGGCCGACGAGGCCGAGGCCGAGGAGACCCCTCGTACGACGGGTCTGAAGCTGGCCAGCGGCATCGGCAAGTTCCAGCGGAACACGGCCCCGCTGGTCCGGGACGAGCTCGCGCGGCTCGCCCGGGAGGGCCAGACCCCCTCGCAGCTCTTCCTGACCTGCGCCGACTCCCGCCTCGTCACGAGCATGATCACGTCGAGCGGCCCCGGTGACCTGTTCACCGTGCGGAACGTGGGGAACCTCGTCCCCCTGCCCGGCGAGGAGAGCGGCGACGACTCGGTGGCGGCGGCGATCGAGTACGCGGTGGAGGTGCTGCGGGTCGAGTCGATCACCGTCTGCGGCCATTCCGGCTGCGGCGCGATGCAGGCCCTGCTCAACGCCGGCCCGGACGACCCGCCGACCCCGCTCCGCCGCTGGCTGCGCCACGGCAGGCCCAGCCTGGAGCGGATGGCGAGCCGGAGACACGCCTGGGCCCGGATCTCCGGGCGGCTTCCGGCGGACGCGGTCGAGCAGCTCTGCCTGACCAACGTGGTCCAGCAGCTGGATCACCTGCGGGCGTACGAGCCGGTGGCGCGGCGGCTCGCCGAGGGCACGCTCTCGCTGCACGGCGTGTACTTCCATGTGGGTGAGGCGCAGGCGTACCTCCTCTCCGGGACGGACGAGGTGCACTCGTACGACGACGTCTTCACCCAGGTCATGCCGACGGAGCCCCTGGAAGCGGCGAGAGCGTCCTGATCAGGGACGGGGCAGCGCGTCCTGAACCTTCCGCTCCCCCGGTCCGTGAGACTGTGTGGCCCCTTCTCCCACCGCTCGGGAGGAGGGGCCCCCGCACGCCGTACGACTCACAGGTCTAAACCAATTGCCTGGAGGCTCTTGTCACCCGGGCCTCCGACTGATGAGCTATGACGCGGGACACATACGCACAGAGGACGCCCTGGGAAAGGGAGATGTCGTGAGCAACGAAAGCCTGGCCAATCTGCTTCGGGAAGAGCGTCGATTTTCGCCGCCCGCCGAGCTGGCCGCGCACGCCAACGTGACGGCGGAGGCGTACGAGCAGGCCAAGGCGGACAGGCTGGGCTTCTGGGCCGAGCAGGCCAAGCGCCTGACCTGGGCCACCGAGCCGACCGAGACCCTCGACTGGTCGAACCCGCCGTTCGCCAAGTGGTTCGCGGACGGCGAGCTGAACGTCGCGTACAACTGCGTCGACCGGCACGTCGAGGCCGGCCACGGCGACCGGGTCGCCATCCACTTCGAGGGCGAGCCGGGCGACAGCCGCTCGATCACCTACGCCGAGCTCAAGGACGAGGTCTCCAAGGCGGCCAACGCCCTGACCGAGCTGGGTGTCCGCAAGGGCGACCGCGTCGCCGTCTACCTGCCGATGATCCCCGAGGCGGCCATCACGATGCTGGCCTGCGCCCGCGTCGGCGCCGCCCACTCGGTGGTCTTCGGCGGCTTCTCGGCCGACGCCGTGGCCTCCCGCATCCAGGACGCCGACGCCAAGCTGGTCGTCACCGCCGACGGCGGCTACCGCCGTGGCAAGCCGAGCGCCCTCAAGCCGGCCATCGACGAGGCCGTCGCCAAGTGCCCGCAGGTCGAGCACGTCCTCGTGGTGCGCCGTACGGGCCAGGACACCGCGTTCACCGAGGGCCGCGACGTGTGGTGGGACGACATCGTCGCCCGCCAGTCCGCCGAGCACACCCCGGAGGCCTTCGAGGCGGAGCACCCGCTCTTCATCCTCTACACCTCGGGCACCACGGGGAAGCCGAAGGGCATCCTGCACACCTCCGGCGGCTACCTCACCCAGGCCGCGTACACCCACCACGCCGTCTTCGACCTCAAGCCGGAGACCGACGTCTACTGGTGCACCGCCGACATCGGCTGGGTCACCGGGCACTCGTACATCGTCTACGGCCCGCTGGCCAACGGCGCGACGCAGGTCATGTACGAGGGCACCCCGGACACCCCGCACCAGGGGCGGTTCTGGGAGATCGTGCAGAAGTACGGCGTCACGATCCTCTACACGGCGCCGACCGCGATCCGCACGTTCATGAAGTGGGGCGACGACATCCCCGCCAAGTTCGACCTGTCGAGCCTCCGGGTGCTCGGCTCGGTCGGCGAGCCGATCAACCCCGAGGCCTGGGTCTGGTACCGCGAGCACATCGGCGCGGGCAGGACTCCGATCGTGGACACCTGGTGGCAGACCGAGACCGGCGCGATGATGATCTCGCCGCTGCCGGGCGTCACCGAGACCAAGCCGGGCTCCGCCCAGCGTCCGCTGCCGGGCATCGCCGCGACCGTCGTCGACGACGAGGCCAACGAGGTGCCGAACGGCGGCGGTGGCTACCTGGTCCTCACCGAGCCGTGGCCGTCGATGCTCCGCACGATCTGGGGCGACGACCAGCGCTACATCGACACGTACTGGTCCCGCTTCGAGGGCAAGTACTTCGCCGGTGACGGGGCCAAGAAGGACGAGGACGGCGACATCTGGCTGCTCGGCCGGGTCGACGACGTCATGCTCGTCTCCGGTCACAACATCTCGACCACCGAGGTCGAGTCGGCCCTCGTCTCGCACCCGGCCGTCGCCGAGGCGGCCGTCGTCGGCGCCGCCGACGAGACCACCGGTCAGGCGATCGTCGCGTTCGTCATCCTGCGCGGTACGGCCACCCAGGACGAGAGCCTGGTCGCCGAGCTCCGCAACCACGTGGGCGCGACCCTCGGCCCGATCGCCAAGCCGAAGCGCGTCCTGCCGGTGGCGGAGCTGCCGAAGACCCGCTCGGGCAAGATCATGCGCCGTCTGCTGCGCGACGTGGCGGAGAACCGCGAACTGGGCGATGTCACGACGCTGACCGACTCCTCGGTCATGTCGCTCATCCAGACCCAGCTGCCGTCCGCCTCCAGCGAGGACTGAGTCCGGCCGCACGCCGCGCCCGACAGCGCGTGGCACCCCGCCCGTAGAGAGACGCCCGCCCCGATCCCGTGGGGCGGGCGTTTCGCTTGCCCTTCCCCGGAGGCGGGCGTTTCGCTTGCTCTTTCCCGGAGGGACGAAAGCCGCAAAACTCCCTAAAGTGAATCTCGCCGGACCCAACCCACGCTCGTTAGGTAAAGTAAGGATCGCGTCAACGACGCGACAAGAAAACCTAGGTGCGCCGGGAAGTCTGGTCGGCATGTGCTCAGTCCTGCCCACCCGACCGGAGGTTTTCCCACGTGGCCGCGCCCGCACCCACCGACCGCAAGTTCCTCGGCCGTCTCCCCCTGCCCGAGCGCCAGTACCTCACCGACGCCCTGCGCACCGAGACCGTCGGTGGTGTCCTGCTCCTCGTCGCCGCCGTCGCCGCCCTCGTCTGGGCCAACACCCTGGGCGGCAGCTACGAGGCCGTCAGCGACTTCCACATAGGCCCCGCCGCCCTCGGTCTCGACCTCTCGGTCCAGCACTGGGCGGCCGACGGCCTCCTCGCGATCTTCTTCTTCGTCGCCGGCATCGAGCTCAAGCGCGAACTCGTCGCGGGCGAACTGCGCGACCCCAGGGCCGCCGCGCTCCCCGTCATCGCCGCGCTCTGCGGCATGGCCGCTCCCGCCCTCGTCTACGCCCTGGTCAACGCCCTCGGCAACGGCTCGATGGACGGCTGGGCCGTCCCCACCGCCACCGACATCGCCTTCGCGCTCGCCGTCCTCGCCGTGATCGGCACCTCGCTGCCCTCCGCGCTGCGCGCCTTCCTGCTCACCCTCGCCGTCGTCGACGACCTCTTCGCGATCCTGATCATCGCGGTCTTCTTCACCAGCGACCTGAACTTCGCCGCGCTCGGCGGCGCCTTCGCGGGGCTGCTCCTCTTCTGGCTGCTGCTCCGCAAGGAGGTCCGCGGCTGGTACGTGTACGTCCCGCTGGCCCTGGTCATCTGGGGTCTGATGTACAACAGCGGCGTCCACGCCACCATCGCCGGTGTCGCCATGGGCCTGATGCTCCGCTGCACCACCCGGGAGGGCGAGAAGCACTCCCCCGGCGAGCACATCGAGCACCTCGTCCGCCCGCTCTCGGCCGGCCTCGCCGTCCCGCTGTTCGCACTCTTCTCGGCCGGCGTGAGCATCTCCGGCGGCGCGATCCACGACGTCTTCACCCAGCCCGTCACCCTCGGCGTCGTCCTCGGTCTCGTCGTCGGCAAGGCGGTCGGCATCTTCGGCGGCACCTGGCTGGCCGCCCGCTTCACCCGTGCGGAGCTCAACCCCGACCTGAGATGGCCGGACGTCTTCGCCGTCGCCACCCTCGCCGGCATCGGCTTCACCGTGTCGCTGCTCATCGGCGAGCTCGCCTTCGCCGGGGACGAGGCGCTCACCGACGAGGTGAAGGCCGCGGTCCTCATCGGCTCGCTCATCGCGGCGGTCCTCGCCTCCGTCCTGCTGAAGCTGCGGGTCCGCAGGTACCAGGCCCTGGTCTCCGACGAGGAGCGGGACGACGACCAGGACGGCATCCCCGACATCTACGAGGAGCACGACCCGGCGTACCACCTGCGGATGGCCGAGATCTACGAGAAGAAGGCCGCGGAACACCGTGAGCGCGCCCAACTGGCGGGGGCACCGCGCGACGGGGCCGACCGTCCGGCATGATCTGAGTCGGACCGCGTAGAAGAGAACTCGGACCGCAGAAGAGAAGAGGGAGCAGCGATGAGCGACCCGTACGACGGCACCGAGCGCAGCCTCGGCCAGCTGGTCGCCTCGGCGACCGCCGAGATGTCCGCACTGGTGCACGACGAGCTCGCCCTGGCCAAGGCCGAGATCAGGCAGGACGTCAAGCGGGGTGTGATCGGGAGCGCGGCCGGCATCACGGCCGCGGTCGTGCTGCTGTTCTCCCTGCCGATGCTGAGCTTCGCGCTCGCGTACGCCATCAACACCTGGACCGGCGGCCACAACGGCAACGGGGGCTGGAACCTCGTCTGGTGCTTCCTGCTCTCCTTCGCGGCGAACGTGCTGCTCGCGGTGCTGCTCGGCGTGATCGCGTACGCCAAGTTCAAGAAGGTCAAGCCGCCGGAGAAGTCCATCGCCTCGGCCAAGCAGACGGCCGCGGTGATCTCCACCGTCAAGCCGCACCCGCGTCCTGAGCCCGCCAAGGCACTGGACAAGGCGCTGGACAAGGCCCCCACTGTGGCACGCTCGTCGGTATGACCCTCCCCGAGAGCAGCAACGGCGGGCCCGTCCGGCTCGACGGGCCGTGGACCCATCGTGACGTGGCCGCCAACGGCGCCCGCTTCCACATCGCCGAGATGGGCGACGGCCCGCTGGTGCTGCTCCTGCACGGCTTCCCGCAGTTCTGGTGGACCTGGCGGCACCAGCTGCCCCTGCTCGCCGAGGCCGGCTTCCGGGCCGTCGCGATGGACCTGCGCGGGGTCGGCGGCAGCGACCGCACTCCCCGGGGTTACGACCCCGCCAACCTGGCCCTCGACGTCACCGGGGTGATCCGCTCGCTGGGCGAGCCGGACGCGGCGCTCGTCGGGCACGACCTGGGCGGCTATCTCGCCTGGACGGCGGCCGTCATGCGGCCCAAGCTGGTGCGCCGGCTCGTGGTCTCCTCGATGCCGCACCCGCGCCGCTGGCGTTCGGCGATGCTCTCGGACTTCGCCCAGTCGCGGGCCGGTTCGCACATCTGGGGCTTCCAGCGGCCGTGGCTGCCGGAGCGTCAGCTCGTCGCGGACGACGCGGCGCTGGTGGGCGAGCTGATCCGGGACTGGTCGGGGCCGCAGCCCGTCCGCGCCTCCGAGGAGCAGGCGATCGAGGTGTACCGGCGGGCGATGCTGGTCCCGTCGACGGCGCACTGCTCGATCGAGCCGTACCGCTGGATGGTGCGGTCCCTGGCCCGCCCGGACGGCATCCAGTTCAACCGGCGCATGAAGCGGCCGGTGCGGGTGCCGACCCTGCATCTGCACGGCTCCCTCGACCCGGTGATGCGGACCCGCAGCGCCGCGGGATCGGGCGAGTACGTGGAGGCGCCGTACCGCTGGCGGCTCTTCGACGGGCTCGGTCACTTCCCGCACGAGGAGGACCCGGTGGCCTTCTCCACTGAGCTCGTCAACTGGCTGAAGGACCCCGAGCCGGACCGCTGACGGTCCCTCTGGCCGCTCCGGTGCGTACAGACTTCCTTCGAACGGCCATGTGCCTCGCGCATACTCCAATTGGCGGGCTCCCGGGCGGTTACCGACCTTGGGGCACGGGCAGACGTCGAGGTATGGGCTGGACGCACGACTACGGTGACACGACAGCACGCAACCGCCGCTCGGCCTCCGGGCAGGGCTCCCGCGAGGGGGCCGGACCGCCGGACCCGGGCGGTGCGCACGCCGCGCAGGGGGTGGGGATCTCACGCATCCTCCGCCGCCGGGCCCGCTGGGTCTCGGCCCGGCTCAGGCATCCCCGCGACACCCCGTAACAGCATCTGACAGCACCCTGACAGCGCCGCGGGCGCCCGTCGCCACAGAGGCGGCCGGGCGCCCGCGGTTGCGGGGGTCGCAGCCGGCCTACAGAGCGCAGGCCTGGGTGTCGACCTGCTGGTTCGCGGTCCTGCCACGCTCGATGTCCTCGCGGATCTCGTCGACGGTCAGGGCGTAGCCGGTGTTCGCGTCGTCGAGGGAGCGGGCGAAGATCACGCCGGACACCTCGCCGTCGACGGTGAGGAGCGGGCCGCCGGAGTTGCCCTGGCGGACCGTCGTGTACAGCGAGTACACGTCCCTGCGCACCTCGCCCCGGCGGTAGATGTCGGGTCCGTCCGCGTTGATCCGGCCGCGCACGCGCGCCGAGCGCACGTCGTACGAGCCGTTCTCCGGGAATCCGGCGACGATCGCGCTGTCGCCGCTGCGGGCGTCCTCGTCGGTGAAGGTCAGTGGCGTGGCCTTGAGGTCCGGCACGTCCAGGACGGCGATGTCGCGCTGCCAGTCGTAGAGGACGACCTTGGCGTCGTAGAGCCTGCCCTCGCCGCCTATCTGGACGGTCGGCTCGTCGACGCCGCCGACGACGTGGGCGTTGGTCATGATGCGGCGGTCGGCGAAGACGAAGCCGGTGCCTTCGAGGACCTTGCCGCAGCTCTGCGCGGTGCCGACGACCTTCACGATGGAGCGCTGGGCTCGGGCGGCGACCGGGCTCTGGGCGAGCTCCGGGTCGGGGGGCATGACCGGGGTGATCGGCTCGTTGGCGAAGGGGCTGAAGACCGGCGGGAAGCCGCTGCGGGCCAGGGTGGAGCTGAAGTCGTCGAACCAGCGGGACGCCTGATCGGGCATCACCTGCTCGACGCCGAGCAGGACCTTGGAGTTGCGCACCTCCTTGCCCAGGGTGGGCATGGTGGTACGGGCGAGGCCGGAGCCGATCAGCCAGGCCACGAGCAGCATCGCGACGACGTTGACCAGGGCGCCGCCGGTGGCGTCGAGGGCGCGGGCGGGCGACCAGGTGATGTGGCGGCGCAGCTTGTTGCCCAGGTGGGTGGTGAAGGCCTGGCCGACGGAGGCGCAGACGATGACCACCATCACGAAGACGACCGTCGCCGTGGTCGAGACCTCGCTGTTGTCGGTGATCTGGTCCCAGAGGACCGGCAGCAGCAGTACGGCGACGAGGCCGCCGCCGAGGAAGCCGATCACCGACAGGATGCCGACCACGAATCCCTGGCGGTAACCGATGATCGCGAACCAGACGGCGGCGAGCAGCAACAAGATGTCCAGCACGTTCACCGTCAATTGCCTCGCAGATTCGTTTCCGGTCGCCGGGGATCAGCCGTTCCGCCGGGGTTCAGCCTGTCATGAGCGCCAGTCGAGCGGGACCTGCTTGGACCGGTCCCAGGGGCGCTCCCAGCCGGAGAAGTGCAGGAGTCTGTCGATCACTCCGGCCGTAAAACCCCAGACCAGAGCGGATGCGACCAGGAACGCGGGGCCCTGGTGGCCGCTCGGATGGACCGCGGTCGCCCGGTTCGCCGGATCCGTGAGATCTGCCACGGGCACGGTGAAGACCCGGGCGGTCTCGCCGGGGTCGACGACCCCGACGGGGGTGGGGGCGCGCCACCAGCCGAGGACCGGGGTGACGACGAAGCCGCTGACCGGGATGTAGAGCTGGGGGAGGACGGCGAAGAGCTGGACGCCCGCGGGGTCGAGCCCGGTCTCCTCCTGGGCCTCGCGCAGGGCGGCGCGCAGCAGCCCGCCGTCCGCCGGGGCGCCGTCCTCGGGGTCGAGGGCGCCGCCGGGGAAGGAGGGCTGTCCCGCGTGCGAGCGGAGGCTGCCGGCCCGCTCCATGAGCAGCAGCTCGGGGCCGCGGTCGCCCTCGCCGAAGAGGACGAGGACGGCGGACTGGCGTCCGGCGCCGCTCGCGGGCGGCAGGAAGCGGCTCAGCTGCTCGGGCTCGACCGTGCGGGCGGCCCGGTCGACGGGCCCGAGCCAGTCGGGCAGCCCGTCTCTGCTGAGCAGCCCGGCGGTGCCGGGCCCGTGGATCTCTTCGTCAGTGCGCGTCATAGGCACCCCCGAGTTTCACAACGCGATCGATGTACGGGTTCGTTCCCTCTGGAGCTGTTCCCCGGGCGGGCCGGGGACGGGTCTCAGCCTTCGCTCGCGCCCAGCGGGGGCGCGGGGCGGCCCGGGTAGCCGGGCGGCGGGTCGAGCCGCTGGCCGGGGAAGCCGCCCATCTCGTACTTGAGCAGCTTCCGTGCCTTCTCCGGGTCGGTCTCGCCTTCCCCGTACGACGGGCAGAGGTGGGTGATCGGGCAGGCGCCGCAGGCCGGCTTGCGGGCGTGGCAGATGCGGCGGCCGTGGAAGATCACCCGGTGCGAGAGCATCGTCCACTCGCTCTTCGGGAAGATCGTGGCGACCTCGGCCTCGATCTTCACGGGGTCGTCGGACTCGGTCCACCGCCAGCGCCGGGCGAGCCGCATGAAGTGGGTGTCGACGGTGATGCCGGGGACCCCGAAGGCGTTGCCCAGGACGACGAAGGCGGTCTTGCGGCCGACGCCGGGGAGCTTGACGAGGTCTTCGAGGCGGCCGGGGACCTCGCCCCCGAAGTCGTCCCGGAGGGCGGCGGCGAGGCCCATGATCGACCTGGTCTTGGCGCGGAAGAAGCCGGTGGGGCGGATGAGCTCCTCGACCTCCTCGGGCACGGCGGCGGCGAGGTCCTCGGGCGTGGGGTACTTCGCGAAGAGGGCCGGGGTGGTCTGGTTGACCCGCAGGTCGGTGGTCTGCGCCGAGAGGACCGTGGCGACGAGCAGCTCGAAGGGGTTGCGGAAGTCGAGCTCCGGATGGGCGTACGGGAAGACCTCGGCGAGCTCGCGGTTGATCCTGCGGGCCCGGCGGACCATGGCGAGCCGCGACTCGGGCTTGGCGGGCTTCACGGGCTTCACGGGCTCGGCGGCCTTCGCGGTCTTCGTGGCCCTCGCGGGCTTCTCGGGCTTCGCCGACCCGGCGGGCTTCCGATTTGCGGCTTTCGCCCGTTTCGACACGCCGTGTTCGCCCACAGCGGAATTACCTTCGGCCGACACTCTTTCAGCCCCCTTGGCCTGCGCTCTCACCGGCGAGTTGGACACCCGGCCAGCCTAGGGGCCACCACCGACATCCGCCCCGGGCGTGGCCGATCAGCGCCCAATCGGGCCCCTGACGTACGGACGAGCGGCTCGGTACGTCAAACTTGTTGTGATTGATCGCACGGTTTTGTACGTCCGGCATCATGGGACGCAGGTCCCTGAGCAGGTCGACAGTATGGAGAGAACTCGTGGACGACGTTCTGCGGCGCGCCCCGCTCTTCGCGGCGCTCGATGACGAGCAGGCTGCCGAGCTGCGCGCCTCGATGAGTGAGGCGACGCTCGCCCGTGGCGACGCGCTCTTCCACGAGGGCGACCCCGGCGACCGCCTGTACGTGGTCACCGAGGGCAAGGTGAAGCTGCACCGCACCTCCCCCGACGGCCGGGAGAACATGCTGGCCGTCCTCGGCCCCGGCGAGCTGATCGGCGAGCTGTCGCTCTTCGACCCGGGCCCGCGCACCGCCACCGCGACCGCGCTGACCGAGGTCAAGCTGCTCGGCCTGGGCCACGGCGACCTCCAGCCCTGGCTGAACGCCCGCCCCGAGGTGGCCACCGCGCTGCTTCGCGCCGTCGCCCGCCGGCTGCGCAAGACCAACGACCAGATGTCCGACCTGGTCTTCTCCGACGTCCCGGGCCGTGTCGCCCGCGCGCTCCTCGACCTGTCGCGCCGCTTCGGCGTGCAGTCGGAGGAGGGCATCCACGTCGTCCACGACCTCACCCAGGAGGAGCTGGCCCAGCTGGTCGGCGCCTCCCGCGAGACGGTCAACAAGGCGCTCGCCGACTTCGCCCAGCGCGGCTGGCTGCGCCTGGAGGCCCGCGCCGTGATCCTGCTGGACGTGGAGCGCCTCGCGAAGCGCTCGCGGTAGGCGGCATCCCCGGACGGGGGCCGTGAGCATCCTCGTACGCGAAAGGGCCGCCCCGGCCGACAGACCGGGGCGGCCCTTCTCGTACGCCTGGGGGCTCGCCGTCAGCGCTTCGAGCCGTCCACGATCACCGGCGCCGAGGAGCCGTTCGCGCAGGGCACGGTGTAGATCGGGTTCTTCGCCGCGGCGTCCTTGAACGCGTCGATGCACTGGTTCATCAGGACCCGGTCCGTCAGCGAGTCGTTGAGGATCTTGTTGGCGCGGGCGATGCCCTCCGCCTCGATCCGGCGCCGGTCGGCCTCGGCCTTGGCCGTGCGGGCGGCCTCGGTGGCTCGCTCGGTGGCCTGCTGCTGCTGGATCTTCCGGTCGATCTGGGCCTGGAGCGAGTCCGAGGGCTTCACGTTGCGCAGGTTGACCGTGGTCACGTCGATGCCGCGCGGGACCAGGCGCTGCTTGATCAGGGTGCCGATCTCGGCGTTGATCTTCTCGCGGTCGGAGGCGTAGCCCTGCTCGCTGGTGTAGCGGGCGAAGACGTTACGGACGATCTCGCGGCTGTCGGGGTAGACGAGGCGCTGCTGGACGGTGTCCTCGCTGCCCGCGAGCTTGTAGAGCTCCACGGCCTTGGTCGGGACGACGGCCCACTTCACCGTCACCTCGACGTACATGACACCGCCCTGCGAGGACCGGACCTCGACCACGTCCTTGTCGGAGAGGTTGAGGTCGACCGGGCGGGTCGAGAAGGTCGTGACGTCGGTGAAGGGCGACTTCACGTGCATGCCCGAGGTCATGGGCGAGCCGACCTTGCCGAAGGCGACCGGGACACCGACCTCGTACGCGCTGATCACGTACGTCATGCTCACGATCAACGAGAACACGCCGGCCAGGACCGCACCGAGGGCGCCGAACTTCAGCCCCTTGGAGTCGTTGGCTCGGCCGACGAAAAAGAGCACCACTGCGGCTATGACCAGCAGGATGGCGATGACGAACACGGGCGTTCCCCCCGAAAGCTACGGCCAGAAGTAAGCGGAGCGTAAAGCACAGGTCAAGACGACCGACGCGCCGGGGGTCCCACTCGGTTCCGGATCGTGACAACTCCGCCCGGCGACTCAGACCAGACCGCGCTCCCTCAGGTACTCCAGCTGCGCCCGCACGGACAGCTCGGCCGCCGGCCACAGCGAGCGGTCCACGTCCGCGTACACATGGGCGACGACCTCCGCGGCCGTCCGGTGGCCGCTCTCGACCGCCGTCTCCACCTGGGCCAGCCGGCTCGCCCGGTGCGCCAGATAGAACTCCACGGCCCCCTGCGCGTCCTCAAGGACCGGTCCGTGCCCCGGCAGGACCGTGTGCACCCCGTCGTCGACCGTGAGCGAGCGCAGCCGCCGCAGCGAGTCCAGGTAGTCGCCGAGGCGCCCGTCCGGATGGGCCACCATCGTCGTCCCGCGCCCCAGGATCGTGTCGCCCGTCAGGACGGCCCGGTCGGCCGGCAGGTGGAAGGAGAGCGAGTCGGAGGTGTGGCCGGGCGTCGGGACGACCCGCAGCTCGAGGCCGCCGACGGCCACCACGTCCCCCGCGCCGAGGCCCTCGTCGCCGAGCCGCAGCGCCGGGTCGAGGGCCCGTACGGCCGTCCCGGTCAGCTCGGCGAAGAGTCCGGCGCCCTCGGCGTGGTCCGGGTGGCCGTGGGTCAGCAGCGTGAGCGCGACCCGCTTGCCGAGCTTCTCCGCGGTGTCGATCACATGCCGCAGATGGCTCTCGTCGAGCGGCCCCGGGTCGACGACGACGGCGAGGTCGGAGCCGGGCTCGGAGAGCAGCCAGGTGTTGGTGCCGTCGAGGGTCATCGCGGACGGGTTCGGCGCGAGGACGTTCACGGCCCGGTCGGTCGCGGGGCCGGAGGCGACGAGTCCGCGCGGCTGGCCGGGCAGGGCGGCGGCGTCGCTCATCGGTCGCCTCCCATCGGGATGATCTTGGTGAACTCCTCGTGGCCCGGCCAGCTCAGGACCAGCTCGTCGCCGTCCAGACGGGCCTGCGCGAGCACGGGGGTCAGGTCCTGCTCCCGGGCCCCCGCGAGGGCCTCGGCGGCCGTGCCGTAGGGCTCCAGGGTGCGCAGGGTCGAGATCGTCGGCGGCATCATCGTCAGCTCGCCCCGGTCGTAGCCGGCCGCGGCCTCCGCCGGGCGGATCCAGACGGTCCGGTCGGCCTCCGTGGAGGCGTTGCGGGTGCGCTGCCCGGCCGGCAGGGCGGCCACGAAGAACCAGGTGTCGTACCGGCGCTGCTCGAACTCCGGCGTGATCCAGCGGGCCCACGCGCCGAGCAGGTCGGAGCGGACGGCGAGCCCGCGCCGGTCGAGGAAGTCGGCGAAGGACAGCTCGCGGGCGACCAGCGCCTCCCGGTCCCGCTCCCAGTCCTCGCCCGTCGTGTCGCCGACGACCGTGTCCTCGGTCTCCCCGGCGAGCAGGACGCCCGCCTCCTCGTACGTCTCGCGTACGGCGGCGCAGACCACGGCCTGGGCCTGCGCGGGGTCGTCGAGGCCGAGCCGGGCCGCCCAGGTCTCCAGGGAGGGCCCCGCCCAGCGCACCGGGTGCTCGTCGCGCGGGTCGACCCCGCCGCCGGGGTAGGCGTACGCGCCGCCCGCGAAGGCCATCGAGGCGCGGCGGCGCAGCATGTGGACGTCGGGACCGGCGGCCCCGTCCCGCAGCAGCAGGACGGTGGCGGCGCGCCGCGGGGTCACCGGGGTGAGCTCACCGGCGGCGAGGGCGCGGATGCGGTCGGGCCACTCGGGCGGGTACCACTGACCATTCGACATGGCCGGATGCTATGCGCAAGTACTTGAATGCACGAGAGCCGGTTCTCGCCGGGCGGACCCTTGCGGGCCCGCGCGGAGGAACCGGCTCTGTGGCATGTGCGGGCGATCGTGGGCCTCGGCTCAGGCCTCGACCAGCTCGACCTGGACCTCGACCTCGACGGGGGCGTCGAGCGGCAGCACGGTCACGCCGACGGCGCTGCGCGCGTGCACGCCCTTGTCGCCGAGGACGGCGCCCAGCAGCTCGCTGGCGCCGTTGACGACGCCCGGCTGCCCGGTGAAGTCGGAGGCGGAGGCGACGAAGCCGACGACCTTCACGACCCGCTTGATCCGGTCGAGGTCACCGGCGACCGACTTCACGGCCGCGAGGGCGTTCAGCGCGCAGGTGGCGGCGAGCTTCTTGGCCTCCTCGGCGGTGACCTCGGCGCCGACCTTGCCGGTCAGCTGGAGTTCGCCGCCCACCATCGGGAGCTGGCCCGAGGTGTAGACGTAGACGCCCGACTGCACGGCCGGCTGGTAGGCGGCCAGCGGCGGCACCACGGCGGGCAGGGTCAGGCCGAGTTCGGCGAGCTTCGCCTCGACCTTCCCGCTCACGACTTGGCCCGCTTCAGGTAGGCCACGAGCTGCTCGGGGTTGTTCGGCCCGGGCACGACCTGGACGAGCTCCCAGCCGTCCTCGCCCCAGGTGTCCAGAATCTGCTTGGTCGCGTGCACCAGAAGCGGCACCGTGACGTACTCCCACTTGGTCATGGGCCCGACTGTATCCGCTGACGCGGGGCGGCTCTCCGAGGCTGCCCTGAAGCCGCCCCCGGGGGGCTTCTCGGGGGCGGCCTCCTGATTGGGCGCGGCCGCCAGTGGTTAGGCTCGACAGCGTGAGCAGGCTCCAGGTCGTCAGCGGCAAGGGCGGTACCGGTAAGACGACGGTCGCCGCCGCCCTCGCGCTCGCCCTCGCGACGGAGGGCAAGCGCACCCTTCTCGTCGAGGTCGAAGGCAGACAGGGCATCGCACAGCTCTTCGAGACGGAGGCCCTTCCGTACGAGGAACGCAAGATCGCCGTCGCCCCGGGCGGCGGGGAGGTGTACGCGCTGGCGATCGACGCCGAGCGCGCGCTCCTCGACTACCTCCAGATGTTCTACAAACTGGGCACCGCCGGGCGGGCCCTGAAGAAGCTCGGCGCGATCGACTTCGCGACGACGATAGCGCCGGGCGTCCGGGACGTCCTGCTGACCGGCAAGGCCTGCGAGGCGGTCCGGCGGCGCGAGAAGCACGGCGGCCACACCTACGACCACGTGGTCATGGACGCGCCGCCCACCGGCCGCATCACCCGCTTCCTCAACGTCAACGACGAGGTGGCGGGCCTGGCGAGGATCGGCCCGATACACAACCAGGCCCAGGCCGTCATGCGGGTCCTCAAGTCCCCCGAGACGGCCGTGCACCTGGTGACCCTCCTGGAGGAGATGCCGGTCCAGGAGACCGCGGACGGCATCGCGGAGCTCCGCGCGGCCGAACTGCCGGTGGGACGGGTCGTGGTGAACATGGTCCGGCCGCACGTCCTCGACGAGGCGGCGGTACGGGCCGCCGCCGGCGACCACCGGGACGCGATCGCGAGGACGCTGGCCTCCGTGGGCGTCGCGGGCGGGGCGACGCTCGTGGAGCCGCTCCTCGACCAGGCCTCCGAGCACGCCCGGCGGGTGGAGCTGGAGCGGGCGCAGCGCGCGGTCCTCGACGGCATCGGCGTCCCGTCGTACGAGCTGCCGTTCCTGGGGGACGGGGCGGACATCGCGGGGCTCTACCGGCTGGCGAAGGAACTGCGGAAGCAAGGGGTGGGCGCGTGACGGAGAAGTCCCCCGAGGCGCACGGGCTCGACGCCGTTCCCGTGCTGGAGCTCGACCCGCTGATCGACGACCTCGGCACCCGCATCATCGTCTGCTGCGGGGCGGGCGGCGTCGGCAAGACGACGACGGCGGCGGCGCTCGGCGTGCGGGCGGCGGAACGCGGCCGCCGGGTCGTCGTCCTCACCATCGACCCGGCGCGCCGGCTCGCCCAGTCGATGGGCATCGACTCCCTCGACAACACCCCCCGCAAGGTCGACGGGATCAAGGGCTCCGACGGCGGCGAACTGCACGCGATGATGCTGGACATGAAGCGGACCTTCGACGAGATCGTCGAGGCGCACGCGGAGCCCGACCGGGCGCGGGCGATCCTGGAGAACCCCTTCTACCAGTCTCTTTCGGCCGGATTCGCCGGTACGCAGGAGTACATGGCGATGGAGAAGCTGGGCCAGCTCAGGGCGCGCGACGCATGGGACCTGATCGTCGTGGACACCCCGCCGTCGCGCTCCGCGCTGGACTTCCTCGACGCGCCGAAGCGGCTCGGGTCTTTCCTCGACGGGAAGTTCATCAAGCTGCTCATGGCGCCGGCGAAGGTGGGCGGCCGGGCCGGGATGAAGTTCCTGAACGTCGGGATGTCGATGATGACGGGGACCCTCGGCAAGCTGCTGGGGGGTCAGTTCCTCAAGGACGTGCAGACGTTCGTCGCGGCGATGGACACGATGTTCGGGGGTTTCCGGACCCGCGCCGACGCCACGTACAAGCTGCTCCAGGCCCCGGGCACGGCCTTCCTCGTGGTGGCCACGCCGGAGCGGGACGCGCTGCGGGAGGCCGCCTACTTCGTGGAGCGGCTGGCAGCCGAGGAGATGCCGCTGGCGGGTCTCGTCCTCAACCGTGTGCACGGCAGCGCCGCCGCCCGGCTTTCGGCCGAGCGGGCGCGGGCGGCGGCGGAAAATCTTGACGAGGGGCGCATTGTGGATCAGGGGGCCGGGAAGACTGAGCGAGGTGGCTCCCCGGCCACCGAGCCCGAGCCGTCCGACCTCGCCACCGCCGCCACCGCCGCACCTCCCGTACCCCAGGCTGCCCCCACAGCCGACCCGGCACAGGAATCAGCTGGAGACGACGCAGAGCACACCGAGCACGGAGACGACACAGACGTACGACATCTCACCGCGGGACTCCTGCGCCTGCATGCCGAGCGCATGCGGGTGCTCGCGCGTGAGCAGCGCACGCGTGACCGCTTCACCGCGCTTCACCCCGAGGTGGCGGTGACCGAAGTGGCGGCCCTGCCCGGCGATGTGCACGACCTCGCCGGGCTGCGGGCCATCGGCGACCGGCTCACGGCCGGCCGGTGACCCTCGTCGTACGGACCCCTGTCGAGGCCCGGCCTCTCCGGGCCCGACCCGTCGGGGCCCGGCCCACCGCGGCCTAGCCGACCGCGGCGTACGCCTCGTACGTCGCGTCGTCCTCGATCGCCACGGGCAGCAGGCCCGCTCCGCGCTCGTACTCCGTGCGCGCGGTCTCCAGGAGACGGCGCCACGAGGTGACGGTCGGCCTGCGGCGCAGCAGGGCGCGGCGCTCGCGCTCCGTCATGCCGCCCCACACGCCGAACTCCACGCGGTTGTCGAGGGCGTCGGCGAGGCACTCGGTCCGCACCGGGCATCCGGTGCACACCGCCTTTGCCCTGTTCTGTGCCGCTCCCTGTACGAAAAGTTCATCCGGATCGGTAGTGCGGCAGGCCGCCTGCGCACTCCAGTCAGCTACCCAGCCCATACCGGCGCCGTCCTCTCCCGAATCGAGGCTCCCCCACGGCGGCAGCGGCATATTCACCGCTGCCAGTTGGGACGTTACGGAAGGTGGGCACAGCGCAACACCCCCTTCGGGCCCAATCTTGGATGGCCCGAACGGACTATGCGTGCGCGTCAGATCACCCAGGGGAGTGATCGAAGGACATGCGTGTGATAGCGGACATATCGCCTGGATACGCCCTTCTTTGACGGTGCCACTTCGGGCACCGTGTGACGCATGAGCCGGAATCGGACACGAGGTCCCCATGTTTCGGGGTCACGGGAATTCATGCCGAAGTCACACCCGGGTCTTGATGCCAGACCACACTGCTGTGACAGTTGGGAGCAGCTTAGGCCAAGGCATATACGTGTGTCCGGCGAATGAGAACGTAGGCTGCCCCCATGGCAAAGAAGCGCTCCGGCGGTGGTCTGACCGGGACCCAGCAGGCCGCCAAGTTCCTCGGTGTCAGTGTGCTCGCGGGAGCCGTGCTGGCGGGCATCGCCCTGCCCGCGGCCGGCGCACTGGGCCTGGCCGCGAAGGGCACGGTCGAGGGGTTCGACGAGATCCCCTCCAACCTGAAGACCCCGCCGCTGAGTCAGCGCACCAAGATCCTCGACTCCGAGGGCGGTCTGATCGCCACGGTGTACTCGCGGGACCGGACGGTCGTCCCGCTCGACAGGATCTCCCCGTACATGCAGAAGGCGATCGTCGCGATCGAGGACGGCCGCTTCTACGAGCACGGGGCGATCGACCTCAAGGGCGTGCTGCGCGCGATCAACCGCAACGCGCAGTCGGGCGGGGTCGCGCAGGGCGCGTCCACCCTCACCCAGCAGTACGTGAAGAACGTCTTCGTCGAGGAGGCCGGTGACGACCCCGAGAAGGTCGCGCAGGCCACCCAGCAGACCATCGGCCGCAAGGTCCGCGAGCTGAAGTTCGCGATCCAGGTCGAGGAGGAGCTGGGCAAGAAGAAGATCCTGGAGAACTACCTCAACATCACGTTCTTCGGGCAGCAGGCGTACGGCATCGAGGCCGCCTCCCAGCGCTACTTCTCCAAGCGCGCCGCCGACCTGAGCCTCGGCGAGGCGGCGATGATGGCCGGTCTCGTCCAGTCGCCCAGCCGCTACGACCCGATCAACGACATCCAGGAAGCCACCAAGCGCCGCAACGTGGTCCTCCAGCGGATGGCCGACGTGAAGGACATCAGCCAGGCCGAGGCGGACAAGGCGAAGGCCGCTCCGCTCAAGCTGAAGGTCAAGACCCCGAAGAACGGCTGCATCACCGCCGTCGACGGCGCCGGCTTCTTCTGCGACTACGTCCGCAAGACGATCCTCAACGACCCGGTCTTCGGCAAGACCGCCGAGGAGCGGACGAAGCTGTGGAACCTGGGCGGTCTCACCGTCAGGACCACGCTCGACCCGCGCGCGCAGGCCGCCGCCAACGAGGCCGCCGTCGCGAAGATCAACAAGGACGACCCGGTCGCCGCCTCGGTCGTGCAGGTCCAGCCCGGCACCGGCAAGATCCTCTCGATGGGCCAGTCCCGCCCGTACGGCCTGGACCAGAAGCAGCACCAGACGACGCTGAACCTCGCCGTCGGCAGCAAGATGGGCGGCACGACGTACGGCTTCCAGGTCGGCTCGACCTTCAAGCCGATCACGGCCGCGGCGGCGCTCGAGAAGGGCCTGAGCCCGGCGCAGACCTTCGACACCCCCTGGAAGATCAACATCCCGGAGGGCGACTTCACCCGCTGCGACGGCAAGCCGGCCGGCTACCAGAACTGGGAGATCGGCAACGAGCTCAAGTCGGAGGAGGGCTCCTTCGACATGACCGGCGCCCTGGGCAAGTCCATCAACACGTACTTCGCCAAGCTGGAGCAGATGGCCGGCCTGTGCGAGACGATCACGATGGCCAAGAACGTCGGGTACGAGCGTGAGCTCGGCAAGAAGGTCAAGGAACTCCCCTCGATCACCCTCGGCGCCCAGGAGAGCACCCCGCTCGACATGGCGACCGTCTACGCGACCTTCGCCAACCGCGGCATGCACTGCACCCCGATCGCCATCGAGTCCGTCAAGGCGGCCAACGGCGACAAGCTCAACGTGCCGGACACCAAGTGCACCCGCGCGATGAGCGAGCGCACGGCCGACATGATCAACCAGATGCTGAAGGGCGTCGTCGAGGACGGCACGGGCACCAAGGCCGGCCTCAGCGACCGCGACAACGCGGGCAAGACCGGTACGACCAACGACCGCAAGGACGCCTGGTTCGTCGGCTACACCCCCAACCTCTCCACCGCCGTCTGGGTCGGTGACGACGTCGGCGAGAAGCAGTCGATGTACGACATCAACATCGGCGGCGTGACCTACGACAAGGTCTGCGGCGGCTGCCTCCCCGGCCCCATCTGGAAGATCGCGATGACCGGGGCCCTCAACGCCTCCGAGACGCCGGGCTTCGCCCCCATCTCCGTCCCGCGGGCCGAGAAGCCCAAGGACCCGAAGGAAGGCGACGAGGGCCCGAACAAGCCGAACAAGCCCCGTAAGCCGGGCGACGGCAAGCCGGGCGACACCAAGCCCCCGGCCAACACGTTCCCGCCGATCACCCTCCCGGACGGAGTCATCGGCGGCGGCAACGGCCGCGGCGGAAACCGCTGACGGCACCCGGACACGTGTGAGGGCGCCCCCACCT
>NZ_JBHTSA010000009.1:0-56001 GCF_042795405.1 Streptomyces sp. NPDC056480
CCCCCCCCCCCGGGGGGCGCCCCCCAACGGCGTCAGGGTGTGCAGGACCGCGTTCCCGTGCCGCAGGGTCGCGATGAGCCCCGCCTCGCGCAGCACGCCCGCGTGCTGGCTCGCCGAGGCCAGCGACACCCCGGCCCGGCGGGCGAGTTCGCTCGTCGTACCGCCGTCGCCTATGGCGTGCAGGACCGCCGAGCGGGTCTGGCCGACCAGCTTGGCGAGCGAGGAGCCGCCCGGCGCGCGCACGGTCGGCGCCTCGCCGTGGGTGACGGGGTAGACGAGGACCGGCGGCAGCGCGGGGTCGCGCAGCACCACGGGGGTCCCGCGGCAGAAGTACGAGGGCTGGAGCAGCAGCCCCCGCCCGTCGAGGTGGACGTCCCGGTCGACCGGGTAGTCGGCCTCCAGGACGGGCGCGCGCCAGCGCAGCATCGGCGGCAGCGAGGCGAGGAGCTCGTCGGCCCCGCCGTCCAGGAGCGCGCGGCCGCGCCGGGCCCGGTCGGCCTCGACGCGGGCCCTGATGTGCGGCCAGTACGGCTCCACGGCGGCCCGGTGGTAGCTCCTCAGCGCCCCCAGGAGCCGGTCGAAGGGCTCCGGGCCGCCGTCGGCGAGGGCACGCAGCGAATGGGGCACGGTCCGCCCGCCGGAGCGGTGCGCGGCGAGCAGCGAGAGTTCGCCGCGCAGCCGCCCGGAGTCGGTCGCGCGGACCGCCTCGAGGCCCTCGTCGAGCCCGTGGACGCCCTCGGCGGGCGTCAGGAAGTCGGGAAAATAGCCGCGGCTGGGAACGAGCGCGGCGAGGAGCCGGGTCTCACCACCGAGCCGCATCCGGGTTTCGGAGCGCCATTCTCCGAAGACGACGGGGCCGCGCCGGTCCCTTAAACGGTGAAAACTGAGAATCGTTTCCCACAGAACATCGGGCCGGGCGGCGGTCCGCACCCCCGCCAGGTCGTTTCCGGTGAAATGAATCCGCAGCATGACGTCCCCACCTGTGCACTCGCAACCACCCCCGACGACGAGTATGCACAGCATCACTGCACGTTACCAGGGTGTTTCAGCCACAGTTGAAAAGCATCGCGGCAATGGGGGCGGAACCGAAAAGCTGTACGGGTCGGGCAGGAAACCTTCAGGACCGAGGTGACGTGGTGAAGACCGTGGGGGGCTTTGCCCGTCCGGCGGCGGTCGGCGAGGTTGCGGCTCACCTGCCCGGCATCGGTAAAGGGCGCGGCCTCCGGGTGGGGATCCGGGGGTCGCGCCCGCCCCATTCTTTGCGGTGGATCCTTTGCGGAGGAACGAGGAAGTTCAATGGCCAATAATTCAATCAGGCGCAATTGAACAACTACTCACATCCGCTCAACAAACAAACGACGGGACGGACACCTCCGCACAAAGGTGTCCGTCCCGTCGCCGTGATTCCGGGGCCGCCGCCCGCCGGTGAGGGTGGTGAGCTGACCGGCGGCGCCCCCGGTCGTACCGGAGTGGTTCGGTGATTTCCGCTGCTGAACGGGGGTTCAGGAGGGCCCGACCGCCGCTCCTGACCCCCCGTTCAGCAGGACTCAGCGGCTGTCGCTGCCCTTCGACTCGGCCGCCGCGCGGCCGGCCTCCAGACGCGCCACCGGGATCCGGAAGGGCGAGCAGGAGACGTAGTCCAGACCGACCTCGTGGAAGAAGTGGACCGACTCCGGGTCGCCGCCGTGCTCGCCGCAGACACCGAGCTTGATGTCGGGGCGGGTGGCGCGGCCTGCCTGGACGGCGCTGCGCACGAGCGCGCCGACACCGTCCTTGTCGATGGTCTCGAAGGGGCTGACGCCGAAGATGCCCTTCTCCAGGTACGCGGTGAAGAACGAGGCCTCCACGTCGTCGCGGGAGAAGCCCCAGACCGTCTGCGTCAGGTCGTTCGTGCCGAAGGAGAAGAACTCCGCGGCCTCGGCGATCTGACCGGCGGTCACGGCGGCGCGCGGCAGCTCGATCATGGTGCCGAGCGCGAGCTTGAGCTCGACGCCGGTGCGGGCCTGGACCTCGGCGATGACCTGCTCGGCCTCCTCGCGGACGATCTCCAGCTCCTGGACGGTGCCGACGAGCGGGATCATGATCTCGACGCGCGGGTCGCCCTTGGCGTCGATGCGCTGGGCCGCGGCCTCGGCGATCGCGCGGACCTGCATGGTGAACAGGCCGGGGATGACCAGGCCGAGACGGACACCGCGCAGACCCAGCATCGGGTTCTGCTCGTGCAGCCGGTGCACGGCCTGGAGCAGGCGCAGGTCGTTCTCGTGCGGCTCCTTGCGGGACTCGGCGAGGGCGACGCGCACCGACAGCTCGGTGATGTCGGGCAGGAACTCGTGCAGCGGCGGGTCGAGCAGCCGGACCGTGACGGGCAGCCCGTCCATGGCCTCGAAGAGCTCGACGAAGTCGGTCTTCTGCAGCGGCAGGAGGGCTTCCAGGGCGTCGTCGCGCTCGGTGTCGGTGTCGGCCAGGATCAGCCGCTCGACGAACTGGCGGCGCTCGCCGAGGAACATGTGCTCGGTGCGGCAGAGGCCGATGCCCTGGGCGCCGAAGCGGCGGGCGCGGTTGGCGTCCTCGGCGTTGTCGGCGTTGGCGCGGACGCGCAGCCGGCGGACGCGGTCGGCGTAGGCCATGATCCGGTGCACGGCGGCGACGAGCTCGTCGGCGTCGTCGGCGCCGGCGTGCATGCGGCCCTCGAAGTACTCGACGACCGGGGACGGTACGACGGGTACCTCACCGAGGTAGACCTTGCCGGTGGAGCCGTCGATGGAGACGACGTCGCCCTCCTCGACGACCTGGCCGTCGGCCGTGGTCATCCGGCGGCGCTTGGTGTCGACCTCGAGCTCCTCGGCGCCGCAGACACAGGTCTTGCCCATGCCGCGGGCGACGACGGCGGCGTGCGAGGTCTTGCCGCCGCGGGAGGTGAGGATGCCCTCGGCGGCGATCATGCCGTCCAGGTCGTCCGGGTTGGTCTCGCGGCGGATCAGGATGACCTTCTCGCCCGAGCGGGACCACTTGACGGCGGTGTACGAGTCGAAGACGGCCTTGCCGACGGCCGCGCCCGGGGAGGCGGCGATGCCGCGCCCGATCTGGTCGACCTTCGCGTCCTCGTCGAACTTGGGGAACATCAGCTGGGCGAGCTGCGCGCCGGTGACGCGCTGGAGCGCCTCGGCCTCGTCGATCAGGCCCTGGTCCACGAGCTGCGTGGCGATGCGGAAGGCGGCACCGGCGGTGCGCTTGCCGACGCGGGTCTGGAGCATCCAGAGCTGGCCGCGCTCGATGGTGAACTCGATGTCGCAGAGATCCTTGTAGTGGGTCTCCAGCGTGTTCATGATGTGCATGAGCTGGTCGTACGACGTCTTGTCGATGGACTCGAGGTCGGCCAGCGGCACGGTGTTGCGGATACCGGCGACGACGTCCTCGCCCTGCGCGTTCTGCAGGTAGTCGCCGTAGACGCCGGCGTGGCCGGAGGCGGGGTCGCGGGTGAAGGCGACACCGGTGCCGGAGTCGGGGCCGAGGTTGCCGAAGACCATCGAGCAGACGTTGACGGCGGTGCCGAGGTCGCCCGGGATGCGCTCCTGGCGGCGGTACAGCTTCGCGCGGTCGGTGTTCCAGGAGTTGAAGACGGCCTCGATGGCGAGGTCCATCTGCTCACGCGGGTCCTGGGGGAAGTCGCGGCCCGTCTCGGTCTTCACGATCTTCTTGAAGTGCTCGACGACCTTCTTCAGGTCGGCGGCGTCGAGGTCGGTGTCGCTGGCGACCTTCTTCGCGGTCTTCGCCTCGTCCAGCGCGTCCTCGAAGAGCTCGCCCTCGACGCCGAGGACGGTCTTGCCGAACATCTGGATGAGCCGGCGGTACGAGTCCCACGCGAAGCGCTCGTTGTCCGCCTGGTCGGCGAGACCGACGACGGACGCGTCGGAGAGGCCGATGTTGAGGACGGTGTCCATCATGCCCGGCATGGAGAACTTCGCCCCGGAGCGCACGGAGACGAGCAGCGGGTCGTCGGCCTGGCCGAGCTTCTTGCCCATCTGCTGCTCGAGGGCGTCGAGGTGGGCGCTCACCTCGTCGCGGAGCTCGACCGGCTCCGAGCCACTCTCGAGGTAGACCTTGCACGCCTCGGTGGTGATCGTGAACCCGGGAGGGACCGGCAGACCGAGGTTGGTCATCTCGGCCAGGTTCGCGCCCTTGCCACCGAGCAGGTCCTTCAGGTCCCTGTTGCCCTCGGTGAAGTCGTACACGAACTTCTGATCATTGTTTTCCGACACGGGTCCCGACTCCTCGATGACTCGGTTGGCTGCCCTGACGGCGAGGAACATACCCAGATCGAAGGCTTCTGGGGAGGTACGCCTAGCGGTCACGTGGCCTTAACCACCCGTCCGCCAGCACTTCGAAAGTAACCGAGAAGTAGCTTCCGCTTTCAGGCCCCGAAGGCGTCATGACCCAAACCAGAGAGAAGCCGCTCAGATGAGCGCCCATCCGAGCACTTGCGTTCAAGTCTTGAACGCAAAAAGGGTGGCACCCCGTGCCACCCTTCAGGCGGTGCAGCCGTTTGTAACCTGCTCATCTGAGCACCACCCCCCTCAAGGGTGGCGAGGATCACTCCCCCGGAAAGGCCGAATCGAGGCCGAATCTCAGCCGCCGGACGTGTCCAGCTCGGCGTCCTCACTCACGCCGGAGCAGTCGTACGGGTCCTTCAACCAGCCGTCCGGCAGGACAACTCGGTTGTTTCCGGACGTACGACCCCGAGGACCGTCGGCACCCACCGGCCACGGCTGATCAAGGTCCAGCTCGCTCAACTGAGCGCTCAGTTCGTCGAGGGACGAGGTGATCGCCAGCTTCTTGCGCATCTCGGAGCCCACCGAGAAGCCCTTCAGGTACCAGGCCACGTGCTTGCGGAAGTCGATGACACCGCGTGCCTCGTCGCCGATCCACTCCCCGAGCAGCCGCGCGTGCCGCACCATCGCGTCCGCGACCACCCGCAGCCCCGGCGCCGCGTAGGCCCCCGTGCCCTCGAAACCCGCCACCAGGTCCGCGAAGAGCCACGGCCGCCCCAGGCAGCCGCGGCCGACGACCACGCCGTCGCAGCCCGTCTCCCGCATCATCCGCAGGGCGTCGTCGGCGGACCAGATGTCGCCGTTGCCGAGGACCGGGATCTCCGGCACGTGCTCCTTGAGGCGCGCGATCGCGTCCCAGTCCGCCGTGCCGCCGTAGTGCTGCGCCGCCGTCCGCCCGTGCAGGGCGATCGCCGTGACGCCCTCCTCCACCGCGATCCGGCCCGCGTCCAGATACGTGATGTGGTCGTCGTCGATGCCCTTGCGCATCTTCATCGTGACCGGCAGGTCGCCCGCGCCGGTCACGGCCTCGTTGAGGATCGCGCGGAGCAGCGGCCGCTTGTAGGGCAGGGCCGAGCCGCCGCCCTTCCGGGTCACCTTGGGGACCGGGCAGCCGAAGTTCAGGTCGATGTGGTCGGCGAGGTCCTCGTCGACGATCATCCGGACGGCCTTTCCGACCGTCACCGGATCCACCCCGTACAGCTGGATCGAGCGCGGCTGCTCGGTCGCGTCGAAGCGGATGAGCTGCATCGTCTTCTCGTTGCGCTCGACCAGGGCGCGTGTCGTGATCATCTCGCTCACGAACAGCCCCTTGCCGCCGCTGAACTCACGGCAGAGGGTGCGGAAGGGGGCGTTGGTGATGCCGGCCATCGGGGCGAGCACCACCGGCGGCTGCACGATGTGCGGCCCGATGGCAAGGGGGGAGAACGCGGTCATTGGCCCATTGTCGCGCACTGCGCCGGTCATTAGTTAGCCGTACTATCCGAACATGCCAGAGCTCACACGCGCGCTCCCCCGGCGCCGACAGCTCGTCGTCCTGGCGATCTGCTGCATGAGCCTGCTGATCGTCAGCCTGGACAACACCGCGCTCAACGTCGCCCTGCCCTCCCTGCGGCACGACCTCGACGCCTCCGTCTCCGGCCTGCAGTGGGTCATCGACGCGTACACCCTGGTCCTGGCCTCGCTGCTGATGCTGGCCGGCTCCACCGCCGACCGGATCGGCCGCCGCAAGGTCTTCGTGACCGGCCTCGTCGTCTTCGCGCTCGGCTCGCTGCTCTGCTCCCTCGCCCCGAACCTGGAGGCGCTGATCGCCTTCCGGGCGGTGCAGGCGGTGGGCGGCTCGATGCTCAACCCGGTCGCCATGTCGATCATCACCAACACGTTCACGGAACCCGCCGCACGCGCGCGTGCCATCGGCGTCTGGGGCGCCGTCGTCGGCATCTCCCTGGCCCTGGGGCCGCTGGTGGGCGGTGTGCTCGTCGAGTCGGTCGGCTGGCGGGCGATCTTCTGGGTCAACCTGCCGGTCGCCCTCGTCGCCCTGCTCCTCACCCTGCGGTACGTCCCCGAGTCCCGCGCGCCCCGGCCCCGGCGCCCGGACCCGGTCGGGCAGCTCCTGGTGGCGACGCTCCTGGGCTCCCTCACGTACGCGATCATCGAGACCGACCCGCTCTTCGCCGGCATCGCGGCCGTGGCGCTCGGCGGGGTCCTCGTCTACGAGCCGAGGCGCCGCGAACCCCTGATCGACCTGCGCTTCTTCCGCAGCGCGCCGTTCAGCGGTGCCACCGTCGTCGCGATCTGCGCCTTCTCGGGCTTCTCCGGCTTCCTGTTCCTCAACACCCTGTACCTCCAGGAGGTGCGCGGACTCTCCCCGCTGGACGCCGGCCTGTACGTACTGCCGATGGCGGGCATGACCTTCGTCTTCGCCCCGCTGTCGGGCCGGCTCACGGGCGCGCGTGGACCCCGTCTCCCGCTGCTGCTCGCGGGCACCGCGATGGCGGCGGGGGCGCTCCTCTTCGCGGCCTTCGAGGCGGAGACCCGTGATCCGCTGCTCTTCACCGGGTACGTGGCCTTCGGCATCGGCTTCGGCCTGGTGAACGCGCCGATCACCAACACGGCCGTCTCGGGGATGCCCCGGGCGCAGGCCGGGGTGGCGGCGGCGGTGGCCTCGACGAGCCGCCAGGTGGGGCAGACGCTCGGGGTGGCGGTCGTCGGGACGGTGCTCGCGACGGGGGTGGGTGCGGGCACGTCCCCGGAGGACTTCGTATCGGCGGCGCGGCCGGGCTACTGGGTGGTGACGGCCTGCGGCCTCGCCGTCCTCGCGGTCGGCGCGCTGACCAGCGGGAGGTGGGCCCGCCGCACGGCGGAGCGGACGGCCGGGTGCCTGGAGACCGACGAAGGGGCGCAGCCGGCGGACGGGACGGACCTGCCGCTCAGACGACGGTGAGGGCCCGGGCCTTCCGGGCGGGCTGTCCTTCACCGGCGGCCTGGGGCTCCCGGGCCTTCCCGGCCGGCTGTCCTTCACCGGCGGCCTGGGCCGCCTGGGCCTTCCCGGCCGGCTGTCCTTCACCGGCGGCCTCGGCCGCCTGGGCCTTCCGGGCCGGCTGAGCCTGCTCGGCCGCCTGCGCCTCCTCGCGTACGACCAGCTCGAGGAGCCGTTCGAGCCGCGCCCGGGACTCCTCGTCGAGGGGTACGTACGTGCCGAGGCGCGGTCCTGCGGCCGGCCCGAGCCAGAGGTTGGTGTGCTCCAGGTGGAGGACGCCGACCTGGGCGTTCCGGATGACCTTGGCGCGGCCGGCGAGGTCGGCGACGTCGCGCCGTTCCCAGAGCTCGCGGAACTCCGGGGAGGCGTCCTGGAGCCGCTGGACCAGCGCCTTCCAGGCGGGTTCGGCCAGGTGCTCGGCCATCGAGGCACGGAGCTTGCCGACCATCGCGCGCAGCACCTCGGGGAGGTCGCCGAAGGCGGCGCGGAAGTCCTCGTCGGTGAAGGCGAGCCAGAGGGTGTTGCGGTCCTCGCGGGGCAGCGCGTCCAGGTCGCGGTAGAGCCGCCCGAAGGTGCGGTTGTAGGCGAGGAAGTCGTACCGGCTGTTCTGCACGCAGGCGGGCACGGGCTCCAGCTGCCGGAGCAGTTCGCGCAGCGCGGGGGTGACGGCCGGGCAGGCCGTCTCGGGGTGCGGGTCGCTCTGGGCGGCGAGGGCGAAGAGGTGGCTGCGCTCGGTCGGGTCGAGCAGCAGGGCCCCGGCGAGGGCGTCCAGGACCTGCGGCGAGACCTGGATGTCGCGGGCCTGCTCCAGCCAGGTGTACCAGGTGACGCCGACGGCGGAGAGGTGGGCGACCTCCTCGCGGCGCAGGCCGGGGGTGCGGCGGCGGCGCCCCCGGGGCAGGCCGACCTGCTCGGGGGTGATGCGCTCCCGCCGGCTGCGCAGGAAGGCGGCGAGCTCGTGTCGCCGCGTACCGGGTTCGGCCGTCGTCATGGTCGTCACGCTCCCAGGGTGCCGGGCCCGTGAGACCCGTGCCAGGTACTCCTTCTACCAGGATAAAGACACTCTGGTACCAGGCTGAGGAGCGGCGGATCGTCGATGCCGTGACTACGACCTCCGCTTCTCCCCGCTCTGCGGCCTCTCCCCCGGACGGCACCCCGCCCGGGGCCGCTCCCGTCGTCCACGGCCGGCCGGCGCTCGGTTCGCTCGGCCTGTTCACCGTCCTGCTCGGCGCCGCCCTGCCGCTGATCGACTTCTTCATCGTCAATGTCGCCCTGCCGTCGATCGACCACGACCTGGCGGCGGGCCCGGCGCTCCTGGAACTGGTCGTCGCCGGGTACGGCCTCTCGTACGCCGTCCTGCTCGTCCTCGGCGGCCGGCTCGGCGACCTCTTCGGGCGCCGCCGGCTCTTCCTGGCGGGCATGGCGGCCTTCGGGGTGACCTCCCTGGCCTGCGGTCTCGCCCCGGACGCCTGGACGCTGGTCGGTGCGCGGGTGACGCAGGGCGCGGCGGCCGCGCTGATGCTGCCGCAGGTCCTCGCGACCATCCACTCCTCGACGGAGGGCGCGCGGCGCGCCAAGGCGCTGAGCCTCTACGGGGCGACCGCGGGGCTCTCCATGGTGGCCGGGCAGATCCTGGGCGGGGTCCTGGTGGCCGCCGACCTCGCGGGCTCGGGCTGGCGTGCGGTGTTCCTGGTGAACGTGCCGGTGGCGGTGGTCGGCCTGGCCCTCGCCTTCCGTACGGTCCCGGAGACCCGCTCGGACCGCCCCGCGCCGGTGGACGTGCCGGGCACGCTGCTGCTCGCCCTCGCGCTGACCACCCTGCTCGCGCCGCTGACGGAGGGCCGGGCGGCGGGCTGGCCGGTGTGGACGTGGGTGTCGCTGGCCGTCTTCCCGTTCGCCGCGGTGGCGTTCTGGCGGGTGGAGCGGCGGATGGACCGCCGGGGCGGCACGCCGCTGGTCCCGCCGAGCCTGCTCGGCCTGGTGTCGCTGCGGCGCGGGCTCGTGCTGCTGCTGCCGCTCTGCATGGGCTTCGGCGGCTTCATGTTCGTGATCGCGGTCGCCCTCCAGCAGGGGCTGGGCCTGGGAGCGATCGCCTCGGGCCTGGCCCTGGTCCCGATGGCGGTGGCCTTCTTCGGGGCCTCGCTCGCGGGGCCCCGGCTGGTACGGCGCTGGGGCACGCGCGTGGTGACGGCCGGCGGCCTGATCCAGGGGCTCGGCATCGGACTGCTCGCGGTGACGGTCTGGCGCGCCTGGCCGGACCTGTCGGTGGGGATCCTGCTCCCGGGCATGGCGATCGCGGGCCTGGGCCAGGGCCTTCAGCTGCCGGTGCTCTTCCGGGTGATCCTCTCGGAGGTTCCCGGGGAACGCGCGGGCGTGGGCAGCGGCGTGATGGTGACGACCCAGCAGTCGGCGCTCGCCCTGGGCGTCGCGACCCTGGGCTCCCTCTACCTGGGCCTCGCGACCTCGGCCCCGGACGCGGGTACGGCCCTGACGACGACGCTGCTGGTCCAACTGGCCATGGTGGCCGTGACGGTGGCGCTGTCCGCGCGTCTGCCGAGGAAGGTGGGCTAGCCGGGACGGCGAAAGGGCCCGGGACGTGGAGACGCCCGGGCCCTTTCGTCATGCGGTGGTGACTACTCCTGGCCGGTGCCGGTGCCGGTGGCGGCCGTCGTGTCGGCCGTGCCGGTGGCGTCCGTCGCGGTCTCGGCGGCGTCGGCGGCGTCGGCTCCCCGGGCGCGCTCGCGCATCTTCTTCAGGAGGTCCTGCTTGCGGTCGTCGGCGGAGCGCTGGGCCGCCGTGCGGCTCTGGCCGTTGCCGTGCTGGTCGGCGCGGGACAGCTTCTTGCGCTGCCCTCCGACGCCGAGGAGGTTGTTGCGGCTCTTCGCCACGGTGTTCTCCCGTCAGTGAGGTGGTCGGTGGTCTGACTCGGGCTGCCGGAGACGGCGCTCACTCGTAGATCTGGAAGAACGAAGACATGCCGGTGACGCTACCCCGGCCCCTGGGCGAGGGCACCCGGTTTTCCCCGCACCACTCGAAGGAATGACAGATATTGAAATCTGTCATCGGTCATGTCATGGTTGTCGTGTCAGACCGATCCCACCGCTCTTCCGAATCCGAGGAGACAGCCATGACCACCACCAGGCGTCCCGTCCCCACCCGTCGGCTCGGCACCACCGGGCCCGAGGTCTCCGCGCTCGGCCTCGGCTGCATGGGCATGTCCGCGCTGTACGGCGAGAGTGACCGCACCGAGTCGATCGCGACGATCCACGCCGCCCTGGACGCGGGGGTGACCCTGCTCGACACGGGCGACTTCTACGGGATGGGGCACAACGAGCTGTTGATCGAAGAGGCGCTGCGCACGGCCCCCGCGGCCGCCCGCGAGCAGGCGCTGACCAGCGTGAAGTTCGGCGCCCTGCGCACGGTCGAGGGCGGCTTCACCGGGTACGACGGGCGGCCGGCCGCCGTGAAGAACTTCGCGGCCTACTCGCTCCAGCGCCTCGGCACCGGCCACATCGACATCTACCGGATCGCCCGCGTCGACCCCGACGTGCCGATCGAGGAGACCGTCGGCGCCATCGCCGAGCTGGTCGAGGCGGGGCACGTCCGCCACATCGGACTCTCCGAGGTCGGCGCGGACACCCTGCGCCGGGCGGCGGCCGTGGCTCCGATCGCGGACCTCCAGATCGAGTACTCGCTGATCTCCCGGTCGATCGAGGAGAAGATCCTGCCGACCGCCCGTGAGCTCGGCATAGGCGTCACGGCGTACGGGGTGCTGTCGCGCGGACTGATCAGCGGCCACTTCACCCGGGACCGGGAGCTCGCGGCGAACGACTTCCGGGGCATGAGCCCCCGCTTCCAGGGCGACAACCTCCGGCGGAACCTCGACCTCGTGGAGCGGCTGCGGGCGCTCGCCGAGGCCAAGGGCGTGACCGTCACGCAGACCGCGATCGCCTGGGTCCTCGCACAGGCCGAGCGGCAGGGCGCGGACATCGTCCCGCTGGTCGGCGCCCGACGCCGGGACCGGCTCACGGAGGCGCTCGGCGCCCTGGACGTCAGCCTGGACGCCGACGACCTGGCGGCGATCGAGGAGGCCGTCCCGGCGGGCGCGGCGGCCGGCGACCGCTACCCGGCGGCACAGATGGCGCACCTGGACAGCGAGCACTGACCGGTGCCCCCGGAGCCCCGACGACTGACGGGTACTGTCATTCCATGGCCGCGACCGAGACCCTGACCGCCGAGCGCATCCTCGAAGCCACCGAGGAGGTGCTGCGCCGCTACGGACCGGCGAAGGCGACCGTCGTGGACGTGGCCCGGGTCCTCGGCGTCAGCCACGGCAGCGTCTACCGCCACTTCCGCACCAAGGCGGCCCTGCGCGAGGCGGTGACCCAGCGGTGGCTCTCGCGCACCGAGACCGCCCTCGCCGAGCTGACGGCGACGCCGGACCTGGCGGCGCCGGCCAAGCTCCACGAGTGGTTCGCCCGGCTCTTCGAGGCCAAGCGGCACAAGGCGGGCGACGACCCCGAGCTGTTCGCCACGTACAGCGTGCTGATCGACGAGAACAGCGGAGTGGTCGACCAGCACATCGACGTCCTGATCGACCAGGTCCGGTCGATCGTCGAAGAGGGGACCCGGGAGGCGGAGTTCACCGCCCCCGACCCCGACTCGACGGCCCGTGCCCTGTTCTACGCCACCGCCCGCTTCCACGACCCGGGCTACGCCCCGGAGTGGCAGCGCCCCACGATCGAGACCGAGTTCGAGTCCGTGGTGGGCCTGCTGCTGCGCGGCCTCCGCACCTGAGCCCTCGCACGGCCGCGACCCGCCCCCGCACGACCCCGACCCGCACCGCCGCCCCGACCCACCACGCGCTGCGCCGCGCCGCCCAGATCATGAAGATCATTTGGCCTGGACTTTCCCGTTCCCTGTCCGGAACGTGGCTAGCGTTCCCCCGCACCACGAACTCGAACGCTTCCAGGGGGAACCATGTCCGCACCAGCTGGGCCGCCGGCCCGTTCCGGGGCCGCTTCGGCGATCGGCTGGGTCCTGACCATCGGGCTCAACGTCGTCGCGCCGATCCTCACGTACAACATCCTGACCGAGGACCACGGTTGGTCGGAGTTCGCCGCCCTGCTGGCCGGCAGCGCCTGGCCGGTCCTGGACAGCGCGATCATGGTCGCCTGGCGCCGCAAGATCGACGAGTTCGCCGTCGTCACCCTGGTGTTCCTGGTGATCACGGCCCTGGTCTCGCTGATCGGCGCGCACACCGCCCGCGCGCTGCTGGTCAAGGACTCAGGGGTGACGGGCCTGTTCGGGCTGCTCTGCCTGGCCACCCTGCTCGCGCCGCGACCGCTGATGTTCTACTTCGGGCGCAAGTTCGCCACCGACGGCACACCGGCGAGCACCGCCTGGTGGAACGGCATGTGGCAGTACGAGGGCTTCCGCTCCACCATGCGCACGATGACGCTGGTCTGGGGCGTGGCGTACGTCGCGGAGGCGCTGCTCCGCATCGCCCTCGCCTACGCCCTGCCGACGAAGACCATGGTCACCCTGAGCCCGATCATGATCTACGGGGTCCTCGGCGTCCTGGGCGTGTGGACGGCCTGGTTCGGCAGGCGCCGCGCCGCCGAGGGAGCGAGACGACAGGCGGAGGCCGGGGCGGCGGCCGCTCAGACGGCCTGACACCGACCAGAGGGAAAGCCCCCGGTTCCGTATCGGAACCGGGGGCTCTGCCGTGTGGAGCGTGAGATCAGCAGCCGAGCAGGCGGCTGCCCAGGTAGCCCTGGATCTGGTCGAGGGAGACGCGCTCCTGCTTCATGGTGTCGCGCTCGCGCACGGTCACCGCGTTGTCCTCGAGGGTGTCGAAGTCGACGGTCACGCAGAACGGGGTACCGATCTCGTCCTGGCGACGGTAGCGGCGGCCGATGGCGCCGGCGTCGTCGAACTCGATGTTCCAGTTCTGGCGCAGGTCCGCCGCCAGGCCCTTGGCCTTCGGGGAGAGCTGCGGGTTGCGGGACAGCGGCAGGACGGCGACCTTGACCGGCGCGAGGCGCGGGTCGAGGCGCATCACGACGCGCTTCTCCATGACGCCCTTGGCGTTGGGGGCCTCGTCCTCGTTGTACGCGTCGAGCAGGAAGGCCAGCATCGCGCGGCCGACACCGGCGGCGGGCTCGATGACGTACGGCGTGTAGCGCTCGCCGGACTCCTGGTCCAGGTACGTGAGGTTGGCACCGGAGGCCTTGGAGTGCGCGTTCAGGTCGTAGTCGGTGCGGTTGGCGACGCCCTCGAGCTCGCCCCACTCGCTGCCGCCGAACGAGAAGCGGTACTCGATGTCGGCGGTGCGCTTGGAGTAGTGGGAGAGCTTCTCCTTCGGGTGCTCGTACCAGCGCATGTTCTCCTCACGGAGACCCAGGCCCGTGTACCAGTTCCAGCGCTGCTCCATCCAGTATTCCTGCCACTGCTCGTCCTCGCCCGGCTTGACGAAGAACTCCATCTCCATCTGCTCGAACTCGCGGGTGCGGAAGATGAAGTTGCCCGGAGTGATCTCGTTCCGGAAGGACTTGCCCATCTGGCCGATGCCGAACGGCGGCTTCTTGCGCGAGGTCTGCAGCACCTGGCCGAAGTTGGTGAAGATGCCCTGCGCGGTCTCGGGACGCAGGTACGCGACGGAGCCGGTGTCCTGGGTCGGGCCGAGGTGCGTGGAGAGCAGGCCGGAGAACTGCTTGGGCTCGGTGAAGGTGCCCTTGTTGCCGCAGTTGGGGCAGTTGAGGTCGGCGAAGCCGTTCTCGGGGAGGCGGCCGTGCTTCTCCTCGTACGCCTCCTCCAGGTGGTCCGCGCGGAAGCGCTTGTGGCAGGAGGTGCACTCGGTCAGCGGGTCGGTGAAGGTGGCGACGTGACCGGAGGCCTCCCAGACCTCGGTGGCCAGGATGACCGACGAGTCGATACCGACGACGTCCTCGCGCGAGGTGACCATGTAACGCCACCACTGACGCTTCAGGTTCTCCTTGAGTTCGACGCCCAGCGGTCCGTAGTCCCAGGCGGCCTTCTGGCCGCCGTAGATCTCACTGCACGGGTAGACGAAGCCACGGCGCTTGCTCAGGCTGACGATGGTGTCGATCTTGTCGGCGGCCACGGTGCTCTCTTCATTACGACGACGAAGTGCGAATGCCTCAGGTTACCGGCGCGCACGCCCCCCGTATCAAATCGGTTCGGTGAGGGGACCGCGCGAGGGGCCGCGTGGGCGGGGCCACACGTACGACAATTGACAATCGTTTCCAGTTTTGTTGAAAATGAGTGTCATGAACGTACGTCGCCGCCTCATATCCAGCACCGCCGCCGCCGCAGCCGTCACGCTCGGCATCGTCACCCTCTCCGCCTGTGGCGGAGGCTCCGACGCGGCCGCCAAGGGCGGCGACGGCAAGCTCGACGTGGTGGCGTCGTTCTACCCGATGCAGTACCTCGCCGAGCAGATAGGCGGCGGCCACGTCGCCGTCAACACGCTCACCAAGCCCGGCGTCGAACCCCACGACCTGGAGCTCAAGCCGAAGCAGATCGGCGAGCTCGGCGAGGCCGACGTCGTCCTCTACCTCAAGGGCATCCAGCCCGCCGTCGACGACGCGATCGCCCAGGCCGGCGTCGAGAACACCGTCGACGCCGCCACCCTCACGAAGCTCGAGGCCCACGGCACCGGAGTCGGCCACGCAGGCCACGACCACGCCGAAGGGGAGCACGCCGAGGGCGAGCACGCGGAGGAGGAGGCCGGTCACGACCACGGCTCCGAGGCCGGCAACGACCCGCACATCTGGCTCGACCCCGTGAAGTACGCCGAGGTCGCCAAGGGTGTCGGCACCGCCCTGGAGAAGGCCGACCCGGCGAACGCCGCCGACTACCGGAAGAACACCGACGCCCTCGTCAAGAAGCTCGGCGACCTGAACACCGACTTCGCGAACGGCCTGAAGAACACCACGACGAAGACCTTCATCACCACCCACTCCGCCTTCGGCTACCTCGCCGAGCGCTACGGCCTGGACCAGGAGGGCATCTCCGGCATCGACCCCGAGTCCGAGCCGAGCCCCGCCCGGATCAAGGAACTCCAGGACGTCGCGAAGAAGGACAAGGTCACCACGGTCTTCTTCGAGACCCTCGCGAGCGACAAGACCGCCAAGACCCTCGCCGGCGACACCGGTCTGAAGACCGACGTGCTCGACCCGCTGGAGGGAATCACGGACACGTCCAAGGGCGATGACTACATCGAGGTCATGCGCTCCAACCTCGCCGCGCTGCAGAAGGCCCTCGGCGCGAAGTGATCACCGCACAGCAGGAGGTACGAGCCATGGCAGCCCCGACACCGGAACGGGAACCCGTCATCTCCGTCCGCGGAGCCACCGCGGCCCTCGGCGCCCGGCCCGTCCTCCGCGGTGTCGACCTCACCGTCCGCCGCGGTGAGGTCGTCGCGCTGCTCGGCGCCAACGGCTCCGGCAAGTCCACCGCGGTCCGCTCCGTCATCGGCCAGGTGCCGCTGACCGGCGGCACGATCGAGCTGTTCGGCACGGACCGGAAGCGGTTCCGCGACTGGGCGCGGGTCGGCTACGTACCGCAGCGGACCACCGCCGCGAGCGGCGTCCCCGCCACGATCCGCGAGGTCGTCGCCTCCGGCCGGCTCTCCCGCCGCAGGTTCGGCTGGCTGACCAAGGCCGACAAGGCCGCCGTCGAGCGGGCCATCGACCTCGTCGGGCTCGCCGACCGTGCCAAGGACTCCGTCTCCGCGCTCTCCGGCGGCCAGCACCAGCGGGTGCTGATCGCCCGCGCGCTCGCCTCCGAGCCCGAACTCCTGATCATGGACGAGCCGATGGCGGGCGTCGACCTCGCGAGCCAGGAGATCCTCGCCTCGACCCTGCGCGAGCAGGTCGCCGGCGGCACCTCCGTCCTCCTCGTCCTGCACGAGCTGGGCCCCCTGGAGCCGCTGATCGACCGCGCGGTCGTGCTCCGCGACGGCTGTGTCGTCCACGACGGCCCACCGCCGGAGGCCCTCGGACAGCACGCGCTGCCGGGCCACGACCACGTCCATCCGCACGCGGCCGGGGAGCCGCTCCGCACGGGTCTGCTGACCTGAGGAAGCTGACCTGATCATGGAAATGCTCGATCTCGCCTTCATGCAGCGCGCGCTCCTCGCGGCCGTGCTCGTCGGCATCACCGCGCCCGCCGTGGGCATCTACCTGGTCCAGCGCCGCCAGGCGCTGATGGGCGACGGCATCGGCCATGTCGCCATGACCGGCGTCGGCCTCGGCTTCCTGCTGAACTCCAGCCCGGTCTGGATGGCGACCCTGGTCGCCGTCGTCGGCTCGGTCGGCATGGAGCTGATCCGGGCGTACGGCAAGACCCGCGGCGACCTCGCCCTCGCGCTGCTCTTCTACGGCGGCATGGCCGGCGGTGTCCTGCTGATCAACCTCTCGCCGACCGGCTCCAACGCCAACCTCAGCTCCTACCTCTTCGGCTCGCTCTCCACGGTCTCCGAGGAGGACATCACCGCGATCGGCATCCTGGCCGCCTTCGTCGTCCTGGTCACGGTCGGTCTGCGCCGGCAGCTCTTCGCGGTCAGCCAGGACGAGGAGTTCGCCCGGGTCACCGGCCTCCCGGTGCGCGCCCTGAACCTGCTGATCGCGGTCACGGCCGCGGTGACCGTCACGGTCGCCATGCGGGTCGTCGGCCTGCTGCTGGTCAGCGCGCTCATGGTGGTGCCGGTCGCGGCGGCCCAGCAGCTGTCGAAGTCCTTCCGCGCGACCTTCGTCCTCGCGGTGGTGACGGGCATCACGGTCACCCTCGCGGGCACGGTCACCTCGTACTACCAGGACGTGCCGCCCGGCGCGACGATCGTCCTGTACGCGATCGGCGTCTTCGTCCTGCTCACCCTGCTCGCCACGCCGCTCGCCAAACGGCGGGCGCGGGCGGCCGAGGTGGGCGCGGAGAGCTGTGACGCGCCGGTTCCGGCGACCCGCCGTCCCTCGGACGACGTGAAGGTCTGATCCGGCCCGGACTCAGGGCCGTGGGGGGCTGGCAGAATGGCGGGGGCAGACAAGCATTCAAGGAGGCCCCCGTGGTGACGGCAGGACCCCCCGTACGAGGCCGCTCGACCAAGCAGCGTGCCGCCGTCTCCGCGGCGCTGAACGAGGTGGACGAGTTCCGCAGCGCCCAGGAGCTGCACGACATGCTCAAGCACCGCGGCGACTCGGTCGGCCTCACCACCGTCTACCGCACGCTCCAGTCCCTGGCGGACGCGGGCGAGGTCGACGCGCTGCGCACGAGCGAGGGCGAGACGGTGTACCGCCGCTGCTCGACCGGCGACCACCATCACCATCTGGTGTGCCGCCTCTGCGGCAAGGCCGTGGAGGTGGAGGGCCCGATGGTGGAGCAGTGGGCCGAGACGATCGCCTCGGAGCACGGCTTCGTGAACGTGGCGCACACCGTGGAGATCTTCGGAACCTGCGCGGACTGCGCCGGGAAGTGACGCACGAGCGGTGACCTGACATACGAGAAGGCCCGTACCTCCGAGGTACGGGCCTTCTCGCGTACGGATCACACCCCGGCGGGTGTCACGTCCGGGCGGAGTTCCGGTCCAGGACCGCCCGCAGCCGGTCGACGCCGGCCGGGTCGGCGAGTCCGCTCTTGGGCAGGTACGCGAAACCGGTGCCGGTCCGCCGGGCGGTGAGCAGCACGAAGAGGCGGGGCGTCTCGACGTACCGGGGCAGCATGGCCCACCGGATCACGACGTCGGTGTCCCGGGTGGTCCACCGCCCGCCGTCCTCGCCGACGACGGCCTTCGCCTCGCCCTGGGACCGGATCATCAGGAAGAGGCTGCGCGCGGTCCCCCAGGGCACCAGCTCCGCCGCGGCCACGGCCACGAGGCCGAGCAGGGTCATCTCGACCGCCGTCCCCGGTTCCGGCTCCCGAGGGACGAGCAGGGCGAGGGCCGCGACGCCGAAGGCGAGCGCGCCGGCGCCGCGGGCCGCCCATCGCAGCGCGGGCCACCAGCGGGTGGCCCGCAGCCGGACCCGTACGGCCTCGCTCACGTCCGCGAACACCGGCGGGTAGACGAGTTCGAGCCCGTCCCGGGTGGTCTGCTCCGTCGCTTCGTCCACCGGCCGGCTCAGCCCTTGTCGAGGACGGCCATGTCGGCCGGGTCGACGCCGCCGAAGCGGCGGTCGCGCTGGGCGTACTCGACGCAGGCCCGCCACAGGTCGCGGCGGTCGAAGTCGGGCCACAGCACGTCCTGGAAGACCATCTCGGCGTACGCGCTCTGCCAGATCAGGTAGTTGGAGGTGCGCTGCTCGCCGCTGGGCCGCAGGAACAGGTCCACGTCCGGCATGTCCGGGTAGTAGAGGTACTTCTGGATGGTCTTCTCGGTGATCTTCGCCGGGTCGAGCCGGCCTGCCTTCACGTCCTCGGCCAGCGCCTGCGCCGCGTCCGTGAGCTCCGCGCGACCGCCGTAGTTCATGCAGAAGTACAGCGTGAGCCTGGTGTTGTCCTTGGTCTGCTCCTGCGCGACCTGGAGCTCCTTGGCGACGGACTTCCACAGCCTGGGCATCCGGCCGACCCAGCGCACACGGACGCCGAGCGAGTCGAGCTGGTCGCGGGACTTGCGGATGAAGTCGCGGTTGAAGTTCATCAGGAAGCGCACCTCCTCGGGGGAGCGCTTCCAGTTCTCGGTGGAGAAGGCGTACAGCGAGATCGACCCCACACCCATCTCGATCGCGCCCTGGAGCACGTCGAGGACCTGCTCGGCACCGACCTTGTGGCCCTCGGTGCGGGGCAGGCCGCGCTCCTTGGCCCAGCGGCCGTTGCCGTCCATGACGATCGCGACGTGCTCCGGGATCAGCTCGGACTGGAGCTTCGGCGGGCGGGCGCCGGACGGATGCGGCTCGGGGGTGCTGTACTCCCGGCGCTGGCGACCGAGCAGTCGTGCGATGGCCATGACGTGGTCTCTCCTACCTAGCTTTTCTCTACGTACCGCAGGGAGCGCAGGCCGCGCTCCAGATGCCAGTGCAGATAGGCGGACACGAGTCCGCTGCCCTCCCTGACGTGACGCGCCTCGCACGCGTCCGCCGTCGCCCAGTCGCCGGTGAGCAGCGCGCTAAGCAGGCCGATGGCCTCCGGAGAGGGTACGACGCTTCCGGGCACCCGGCAGTCGCCGCATATGACACCGCCCGCCGCGACCGAAAAGAACCGGTTGGGCCCGTGAATGCCGCATTTGGCACAGTCCTCGAAGCTCGGCGCGTAGCCGTTCACGGCGAGCGAGCGGAGCAGGAAGGCGTCGAGGATGAGGTGGGGCGCGTGCTCGCCCCGGGAGAGGGTCCGCAGTCCGCCGACGAGCAGCAGGTACTGCTGCACGGCGGGCTCGCCCTCGTGGTCGGTGAACCGCTCCGCCGTCTCCAGCATGGCGGTGCCGGCGGTGTAGCGGGCGTAGTCGGTGACGATGCCGCTGCCGTACGCGGCGATGGTCTCGCTCTGCGTGCAGAGGGGCAGGCCGCGCCCGACCAACTCACTCCCCCGGGCGAAGAACTGCACGTCCACGTGCGAGAACGGTTCGAGCCGGGCGCCGAACTTCGACTTCGTCCGCCGCACCCCGCGCGCCACGGCGCGTACCCGCCCGTGGCCCCGGGTGAGGAGCGTGATGATGCGGTCCGCTTCACCCAGCTTCTGGGTGCGCAGCACGATGCCGTCGTCGCGGAACAGACTCATGGGCCCATTCTCGCGTACGGGCGAATCCCTCCGGACCGGTTAGTGGTAGGGGATGTTCCATAGGTTTGAAACGCCCCTTTCGCTCGAACGAGCGATCGGGAGCCGTTCCCTCCCTCACAACGATCACCGCGCGGAGATCATGGCGCTGTCACTTCGACACCACACCCCTGCCATGGAAGGCGGCGACAGCCATGTCCGTTGAGGACTACGCGGAGAACTCGGACAACCCGTTCGCGCTCAGCGCCGAGGACACAGCCAAGCTGGACGCGATCGAGCAGGCGTTACTCGACCCCTCGCCGCGCCGCATCGGCCGGCTCGACCAGTGGGGCCTGGCCGACACGTACGAGGTGTACGCGGAGATCGCCGCGTTCCGGAACCTCTCGATCGCCATGGCGGACGGGACGATGATCGACGCGTCGCTGAGCGTCCCGCGCAACCTCGCGCCCGGACAGACCTGTCCCGCGATCGTCATGCCCGCCCCGCTGAACGACTTCGGGCACCGCGGCTACCTCGGCATGATCCCGCACTGGGCCCTCGGCGGCTACGCCGTCCTGGCCTACAGCCAGCGGGGCCTGGCCAGGTCCGAGGGCGAGATCCACGTCGCCGGTCCGCAGGACGTGGCCGACGCCGCCGAGATCGTCGACGCCCTGGTCCAGATCGAGGGCGTCGACCCGGAGCGGATCGGGTTCTTCGGCGCCTCTTACGGCGCCGGGACGAGCCTGCTGGCCGCCGCGAACGACCCGCGGATCAAGGCCGTCGTCGGCACCAGCGCCTGGAGCGACCTCTTCGCCTCGCTGTACGAGAACGGCACCCGGCACCTGGCGGCCTTCGAGGCGCTGGTGAAGCTGTTCAAGGAGGACCGCTGCTCGGCGGAGTTCAAGGGAATCATCCAGAAGATCCGCGGCAACGTCATCGACGACGAGGTCAGGAGGTTCGCCGGGGACCGGTCGCCGAAGAACCGCCTCCAGGCCTACAACGACAGCCGGGTCCCGATCCTGATGACCACCGCCTGGCACGAGACGATCTTCTCGGTACCGGCCGTCGTCGACCTGTTCAACGGCCTCACCGGTCCCAAGTCGCTGCTCGTCCAGGTCGGCGACCACGGGAACGGCGAGCTGCCCGGCCTGCTCGGGCTCGTCTCCAAGCCCACCGCGATGGCCTACCGCTGGATGGACCACCACCTCGGCGGCACCGCCGGTGACGGAGCCGTGCCGCAGTTCGGCATCCGATCGGAGTACATGCACAACCTCCTCTCCGACCTCCGGCACCCGGACTGGGAGAGCCACACCCTGCCCAGGAAGCGGTTCCACCTCGCCGACGCGGCCGACGGCGCCGCCGACGGGCAGCTGACCGAGGACGAGCCGCAGTCCGGCTGGACCCGCTCGCTCAAGGCCACGGGCAGGGACACCGAGGCCGTCGTCGCCCCGAAGCTGATCCAGACCGGCCTGGCCGAGCGGGCGGGGCTCCCCCACATCTACAAGACCGCGGACATCGACCGCGGCCTCGCCGCGATCTGGACCACGGCGCCGCTGGAGCAGCCCATGCGCGTCCAGGGCGAGTTCGAGGTGCGGGTGACCGTGACCCCGCGGGCGATGGAGGGCACGATCGTGGCCTACCTGATGGACTGCGACCCGGCGACCGGCAAGGCGGCGATCATCACCCACGCCCCGTACACGGTCACCAACCCGCAGCCCGGCCAGGCCACCACCGTGGCCTTCCCCCTCCAGCCGGCCCACTACGTCCTGCGCAAGGGCCGTCGGCTCCAGCTGATCATCGACACCCACGACCAGTTCTTCGCCGACGCCAACCGGGCGCCGTCCACGGTCGACATCACCTCGCCGCAGGGCAGCGAGTCGTACATCGACCTCCCGCTCGGCACCCTGGAGTAGCCCCCCGCACGACGAACGCCCGGCCGGAGGTCCCCTCCCGGCCGGGCGTTCCGCGTTCCGTGTCGTGCGGAGTCAGGGCACCTCGCCACGGCTCCGCGCGTTCACGTGCGCCGTGGCCGCGCTCAGCCGCTCGGCCGAGGTGGCCTCCCGTACCCCGTCGGGCTCCACGTCCCATTCCCGTCCGCCACCGAGCGGCCGGATCTGGACATAGGGCCCCTCGTGCCCCATGACCCTCCCGACCCGCCCGGTGCGGATCTCGACGACGTACGACCCGATGGGCAGTGTCATGACCGGTTCTCCTCCCCCGGCAGGACGGCGGCGGCGAGGAGCCGTGCCGTTTCCACCGTGCAGCATCCCAATTCGACGAGCGGCCTCGGAGGATCGGCGGCGAGGGTGACGACGTCGAGCCCCAGCGAGGGAAGCCGGATTCCGGCCCTCGCGAGCGCCTCGCGCAATTCCGTCACTGCCTCTTGTGCGACTTCGATGGCCCCCGTGGTCGTCTTCATGATGTCTTCCTTCACCAACGTATGCCTTTCTGAATCCATTTCCTGCTTCGCCTCACCAGGGTGGGGCCGGATCCGTAGAATCGGCAGATGCGCAGGTCGTACAACTGCTGGGTAGGGTTGGGGAGTTAATCCATGGCCAGAGGCAAGCAGCAGGATGTATGGGAGTTCTTCGGCGAGCTGCTGAAGGAGCGCCGGGAGGCGGCGGGCCTTACTCAGGGTGAACTGGGCAGACGCGTGTTCGTATCCGGCGGATACATCGGCCTGTTCGAGCAGGGAATCCGAAAGCCGCAGCTCGATGTGGCGATGCGAATCGACGAGGTCCTACAAACCGGCGGTATTTTCGAACGAACGTGGCGCAAACTCATCAACAAGTCGCCGTACGCATCCTATTTCCAGGCCGCTGCCGACCTGGAGGACATCGCGACGAAGATCTGCGAGTTCGAGGCCGCCGCCGTCCCTGGACTCCTCCAGACACCGGCCTACGCGCGGGCGCTCGTCCGCGCCAGCAACCCGCTCGCCACGGACGAGTACGTGGAGGAGACGGTCAAGGGCCGCATGGACCGATCCGCGATCCTCGGCGGCCGCACAAGACCCGTGTACTGGGTGATCCTCCACGAATCGGCCTTGCGCATCCCGGTGGGAGGACCGGGGCCCATGGCCGCGCAGCTGGACCACCTCGTAACGTGCGCACGCGGGCGCGTGGCGCTCATCCAAGTGCTGCCCTACGCGGCGGGCGCCTACCCGCAGATGGGCAAGCCCCTCAAGCTGATGGAGTTCGAGGACGCGCCGCCAACGGCGTATACAGAGGCCGTGTATTCGGGCAACCTGCTCGACGATCCGGCAGTGGTGAAGCGGGCACAGCACACCTACGATCTGCTCAGGGCCGCCGCGCTGTCGCCGGAGGCGTCCCTGCCCCTGATCGAATCGGCGGCGGAGGATTTCAGACGATGCGCGAGTACGACCTGAGCAACACCCGTTGGCGCAAGAGCTCCTACAGCGACGGCGACGGCGGCAACTGCCTCGAAGTCCTCGACGGTGTCACCGGCGTCGTCCCCGTCCGGGACAGCAAGAACCCCACCGGCCCCGCCCTCCTCCTCCCCACCGCCGCCTGGACCGTGTTCGTCGCCGGCCTCAAGAGCTGAAGGGCTGGTAGGGGCGCCGCACCGCCCCTACGATCACGCCCATGTCGATCAATCCGTCCATACCCGTCGTCCAGGGCAGCCGGAAGACGTCCCTCGAGTTCGAGGGCGACGCGCTGTATCTCCGCCGCCCCCACGAGGACGTACGGATCCCGCTGGCCGCGATCGGGCGGGTGCGCGCCGAGGGGCGGGCCGTCGCCGTCGAGCTGACGGCTCCGGCCGGGGGCGTACCGGTGGTGCACCGGATCGACGGGGCGAGCGAGGCGGGGACGGCGATGTTCGCGGCGGCCGTGAACGCCGCCCTGGAGGGGACGCCCGGCCGGGACACGACGGCCGACGGTTCCGTGCTCGTCGAGGCGCGGACCCGGACCCTCGACCGGCGGGAGCGGAAGGCGCGGCTCGTCAAGTGGTGGTCGGCCGGAGCCACCGCCCTGGTCGTGCTCCTATGCGTGCTCATCGCCGTCGCCGGCGAGCCGGTCGGCATCGTGCTCTTCCTTCCCATGGGCTTCGCCGCGGCGGGTTCCGCCGTCATCGGTGTGGTCGCCCTGTCCAGCTGGTACCGCGAGTGGCGCCTGATGCGGCACGGCATCACGACCTTCGCCGCGGAGGTGCCGGACAGGCCGGGGATGTACCTGTACACGGACCCGGCGGGCCTGATCCGCCAGGTGTCCGCCTGGGCGGGGGGCATGGCCGTCAAGGTCTGCTACGACCCGCGCGACCCGGGGAACGTGGTCCTGCCCAGGGCGGCGCTGCTGCGGCGCGGGGAGCTCGCGCTCGGGCTGTTCTTCGCCGTCGCCGGGCTCGGGGTCTACGCCGGCATGATCGCGATGACGGTCTCGGCCTTCCAGGGCACGCTGGGGCTTTCCGAGCCCGCCTAGTCTTTCTTATGGAACTCATAAGTCCGGCTTATGAGCTCATAGACCGGGGGCGGGTACCACTTCGCTCCGGGGATTATTTAGGGTGACCTAAGTGTCGGCGGCTTCGTCGCCACGTCGCTTGCGAAGGGAACCCAGTCATGCCCCGCCCCCTCCGGGTCGCGATCGTCGGCGCCGGCCCCGCCGGAATCTACGCCGCCGATGCGCTGCTGAAGTCCGAGGCCGCCGCCGAGCCGGGTGTGTCCATCGACCTCTTCGAGCGGATGCCCGCCCCCTTCGGCCTCATCCGCTACGGCGTCGCCCCCGACCACCCGCGCATCAAGGGCATCGTCAACGCCCTCCACCAGGTCCTCGACAAGCCGCAGGTCCGCCTCTTCGGCAACATCGACTACGGCACCGACATCCACCTCGACGACCTGCGCGCCTTCTACGACGCCGTGATCTTCTCGACCGGCGCCATGGCCGACCGCCCGCTGAGCATCCCGGGCGTCGAGCTCGACGGCTCGTACGGCGCCGCCGACTTCGCCTCCTGGTACGACGGCCACCCGGACGTCCCGCGCACCTGGCCGCTCGAAGCGGAGAAGGTCGCCGTCCTCGGCGTCGGCAACGTGGCCCTCGACATCGCGCGCATCCTCGCCAAGACCGGCGACGAGCTGCTGCCGACCGAGATCCCGGCGAACGTCTACGACGGTCTCAAGGCCAACAAGGCCGTCGAGATCCACGTCTTCGGGCGCCGTGGCCCGGCCCAGGCCAAGTTCAGCCCCATGGAGCTGCGCGAGCTGGACCACTCCCCCACCATCGAGGTCATCGTCAACCCCGAGGACATCGACTACGACGACGGCTCGATCGCCGAGCGGCGCAAGAACAAGCAGACCGACATGGTCGCCAAGACCCTGGAGAACTGGGCGATCCGCGATGTCGGCGACCGCCCGCACAAGCTCTTCCTGCACTTCTTCGAGTCGCCCGTCGAGATCCTCGGCGAGGACGGCCAGGTCGTCGGCCTGCGCACCGAGCGCACCGAGCTGGACGGCACGGGCAACGTGAAGGGCACCGGCACGACCACGGACTGGGACGTCCAGGCCGTCTACCGCGCCGTCGGCTACCTCTCCGACGAGCTGCCCAAGCTCCCCTGGGACGCCGTCAGCGGCACCGTCCCGGACGAGGGCGGCCGGGTCATCGAGGAGACCGGCGAGCCCATGGCCTCCACGTACTGCACCGGCTGGATCCGCCGCGGCCCCGTCGGCCTCATCGGCCACACCAAGGGCGACGCCAACGAGACCGTGGCGAACCTCCTGGACGACTTCGCGAACGGCCGGCTGCTCACCCCCGACACCCCGGAGGTGGACGCCGTCGTCTCCTTCCTGGAGGGCAAGGGCCTCACGTACACCACGTGGGAGGGCTGGTACGCCCTGGACGCCGCCGAGAAGGCGCTCGGCGAGCCGCAGGGCCGCGAGCGCATCAAGATCGTCGAGCGCGAGGACATGCTGCGCGCGAGCGGCGCGATCGAGTAGGGCCTCCCAGGCTCTCGCCCCGTCCCCGGCCTACCCTGAAAGGACCGGGAAGGGGCGAGAGCCATGTCCGTACCCACCACGACCGACCCGGTCGGACGCGCCAGGGACGCCGCCGCCCGTGAGTCCTGGGCCGAGGCGTACCAGCTGCTCCACGCCCACGACCGGCACCCCTCGCGCGGTCTGACCGCCGACGACCTCTCCGTGCTCGCCGACGCCGCCTGGTGGTCGGGGCACGTCGACGAGTCCGTGACCGCCCGGCTCCGGGCCCACGCCGCCTATCTCGCGGCCGACGACCACCGGGGCGCCGGGCTCGCCTCCTGGTGGCTGTACTACGAGTACGCCGGTCTCGGGCGGCCCGCGGCGGCCGCGGGCTGGCTCCACCGGGCCCGGCACCACCTGGAGGACCTGCCGGACTGCCCGGAGCAGTGCTTCCTGGAGATGACGGCCGCCGAGGAGGCCTCGGCGCACGGCGACCACGAGACCGCCCTCGCCGCGACCCGCCGCATGACCGCCCTGGCGCTCGCCTGCGGCAGCCCCGACCTCCTCGCCCTCAGCCGCCAGGCCGAGTCCCGCGTGCTCCTCGCGGCCGGCCGCAGGACGGAGGGCCTCGCCCTCCTCGACGACGCGATGTGCGCGGTGTCGGCCGGCGAGCTGAGCGGCATGGTCACGGGCTGGCTGTACTGCCTCGCCCTGACCCAGTGCATGGAGGCCGCCGACTTCGCGCGGGCGGTGGAGTGGACGAACGCGGCGATGGAGTGGTGCGCCCCGCCGTGGACCGGCCGGCCGCCGGACCAGGACGCCTCCGCGGCCACGGACACGCCCCCGGAGGACTCCCCCGCGGGTGCGGGCCCGCTCCCCATGACCGTCCCCTCCGGCGAGAACCCCTTCCGGGGCGTCTGCCGCGCCCACCGGGTCGAGGTCCTCGACCTCCTCGGGGCCTGGGCGCTCGCCGAGGCCGAGGCCCGGCAGGCCTGCCGTGAGGTGCCGGTGGACTGTCTGGAATCGGCCGCCGCCGCGTACTACGCCGCCGGGGACGTCCAGCGGCGCCAGGGCCGCCTGGAAGCGGCCGCCGTCTCGTACGGGCACGCCCACGAGCTGGGCCGGATCCCGCAGCCGGGCCTCGCGCTGCTGCGCCTCGCGCAGGGCAGGGCCGACGCGGCCGTGGCGGGCGTCGACCTGGCCCTCGCCTGCCGGAGCGACCCCGACCACGACGTCCTGGGCCGGGCCCGGCTGCTCGCCGCCCGTACGGAGGTGGCGCTCGCCGTCCGTGACCTCCCCGGGGCGGCGCGGGCCGCGGCGGACCTCGACGGCCTCGCGGGCGCCGCCGACGGAGACGTACCCCTGCTGCGTGCCCTGGCCGACACGGCCCTCGGCTCGGTGGCCCTCGCCGAGAAGCGCCCCGGCGCGCTGCTCCCGCTGCGCCGGGCGCTCGCCGGCTGGCTGGAGCTGCGGGTGCCGTACGAGGCCGCGCAGGTGCGGATGCTGCTCGCGGCCGCCTGCCGGGCCGCGGGCGACGAGGAGGCGGCCCGGCTGGAGCTCGGCACCGCGCGGGCGGTCTTCGAGCGGCTCGGGGCCGTACCGGACGCCCGGCGCGCGGCCGCCCTGCTCAGCGGCGGATCGCGGCGGCGGCTCCCGGGCGGGCTCACCGCACGGGAGGCGGAGGTCCTGCGGCTGGTCGCGTCCGGCGGCACGAACAAGGACATCGCCCGCGCGCTGGTGATCAGCGAGCACACCGTGGCCCGGCACCTGAACAACATCTTCGCCAAGCTGGGCGTCGGCTCCCGCGCCTCCGCCACGGCCTACGCGTACGCGCACGACCTGGTCTGAACGGCCCATACGGACCGGTGGCCGCGCATGGGCGGTTCGGGCGATGCGCGCCGGGAGTCCGCCGGGCTACACCGGAGGCATGAACACCACGACCGACCTCCAGACCACTGCCGACACGCTCCGCGGTGCCGTACGCGGCACCGTCGTGACCCGCGGCGACCCGTCGTACGACGAGGCCCGCCGGGTCTACAACGCCCTGCACGACCGCCGCCCGGCCGTCGTCGTCCACGCCGTGGACGCCGGCGACGTGATCGCGGCGGTGCTCCACGCCCGGGAGCACGGGCTCCCGCTGGCCGTGCGCGGCGGCTCCCACTCGGTCGCCGGCTTCGGCACCGTGGACGACGGCCTCGTCGTCGACCTGTCCCGGATGCGGGGCGTCCGGGTCGACCCGCAGGCCCGTACGGCACGCGCCGAGGGCGGTGCCACCTGGGGCGACTTCAACCACGCCACCCACGCCTTCGGGCTCGCGACCACCGGCGGGGTGGTCTCCTCGACCGGCATCGGCGGTCTCACGCTCGGCGGCGGCATGGGCCACCTGGCCCGCCGCTACGGCCTGAGCTGCGACAACCTGATCGCCGCGGACGTGGTGACCGCCGAGGGCACCCTGGTGTCCTGCGACGCCGAGCGGAACCCGGACCTGTTCTGGGCGCTGCGGGGCGGCGGCGGCAACTTCGGCGTCGCCGTCTCCCTCGCGTACCGGCTGCACCCGGTCGCGGACGTCTTCGGCGGTCTGACCTGCTACCCCCTCGACGGGGACGTGGCACGCGCCTGGCGCGAGCTGATCGCGGACTCGCCGGAGGAGCTGAACTCGATCCTGGTCCTCGCGCTCGGCCCGGAGGAGCCGTTCCTCCCCGAGCGCTGGCACGGCCGCCCGATCTGCGCCGCGTTCACCTGCTTCAGCGGCCCGGAGGCGGAGGACGAGAAGGTCCTCGCCCGTCTGGACGGACTCGGCCCGGTGATCGGCCGGTTCATGGAGCGGATGCCGTACCCGGTGATCAACACCCTCTTCGACGAGCAGCTGCCGGCCGGGCTCCGCCACTACTGGAAGGGCAACTTCAGCCGTGAGCTGTCGGACGGGGCGATCGCGGTCCACACGGAGTACGGCGCGACGATGCCGTCCCTCGAATCGGACACGGCGATCTTCCCGATCGACGGCGCCTGTCACCGGGTGGGCCCGGAGGAGACCGCCTTCGCGTACCGGGACGCCGTCTTCTCGCACTCCTTCGGCGGCACCTGGACCGACCCGGCGGACTCGGACCGCAACATCGCCTGGACCCGCGCCTACGACACGGCCCTGCGCCCGCACACCCAGGAGGGCGGCTACGTCAACTTCATGGACACCGACGACCAGGACCGCGTACGGGTCAACTACCGCCAGAACTACGACCGGCTGAGGACGGTCAAGCGCCGCTACGACCCCGACAACGTGTTCCGGCTGAACCAGAACGTCACGCCCTGAGCGGGTCCTACGAGACCGTCCGGGCCGAGGCGAGGAGTCGTGCGACGTCGTCCGGGGCGAGGGCGAGCGCGTTGCCGACCGTTCCCAGGACCTCCCGCTCGGCCGGGCTGTAGACCCCGTCGGCGAGGGCGATCCCGGCGGCCTGGAGCAGGATGGACTCACGGCCGGAGGGCGCCAGGTGCGGGGTGAGGGGCTCCAGGGCCTCGTGCAGCTCGATCGCGAGGAGCGCGCCCTCGGGGTTCACCTCGGGCATGAAGCGCCCGGTGTCGGCCTCCAGGGCCTCGACGAGGTCGACGAGCTGGACGGCGGTGCACTCGGCGAAGCCGGCGGACCTGACGGCGCTCACGGCCCGGTCGAGGACGGCGCGCGAGTCGGTGCCGCCGGCCGCGAGCACGGCGAGGGCGACGGTGTGCACGGCGTCCCGCAGCATCGCGGAGAAACGGCTGGTCGTCGGGTGGTCGAGCACCTCCGTACCGAAGTGCGTGTGACAGGCCGCGCACTCGACGACGGGTCCCGTACAGCCCCGGGGCAGGACCGGGACCCCCAGGACGGCGAACCTGCGGCGGCCGGTGCGGCGCCGGTAGTTCCGGTCGCCGCCGCACTCCTCGCAGAAGAACTCGCCGTCTCCGACCGTGTTCCAGGAGGTGCGGATTCCGCAGACGCCCACTTTCCCACCACGTGAATTCCGGGCAGACCGCACACGCACCTCCTCAACGGCCCGGCTGCACTGCCGGCGTTGGCGTGATGTTAGCCACATCCTTGATGTGGCGTCAGCACCCCGTCAGGACTTCACCGCGGAGTTGGCCGAGACACGTCACCGCCCGCGGAGGGCGGCGACGGCGCTTTGCGAAGGCCAGAAAGCCTCCGCCGGCCCGGCCGGCCGCCTCCACCGGGCCGATCGCCCCGGATTCGATGGCCGAAGGGGTCGCCGGGAGATCACCCTCCGGGGTGGCACCGGGCCCGGGAAACATCACCCCGACCGGAAACGGGACGGCCCCCGCCCCTCGGAAGGGTGCGGGGGCCGTCTCCTGAGGACCGGGTCAGCGGGCGGAGCGGTTGACCGCCGAGATGACCGCCTTCAGGGAGGCGCGGGTCGTGTTGGCGTCGATGCCGATGCCCCACAGGACCTGACCGTCGATGGCGCACTCGATGTACGAGGCGGCCTGCGCGGAGGCGCCCTCGCTCATGGTGTGCTCCTGGTAGTCCAGCAGGCGGGCGTCCACGCCGATCGCCTGCAGGGCGGCGAAGAAGGCGGAGATCGGGCCGTTGCCGGAGCCGGACAGGACGGTCTCGGCGCCGTCGACGACCGCCTCGACGGTCAGCGTGTCCGTGCCGTCCGTGTCGGAGGTGGTCTGGCCGGAGCGCAGCTGGATGCGCCCCCAGGCGTTGTCCGGGTTGGGCAGGTACTCGTCCTGGAAGACGGACCAGATCGCGGCCGGGGTGACCTCGCCGCCCTCGGTGTCGGTCTTCTGCTGGATGATCTTCGAGAACTCGATCTGCATCCGGCGGGGCAGGTCCAGCTTGTGGTCGTTCTTCAGGACGTACGCGATGCCGCCCTTGCCGGACTGCGAGTTGACCCGGATGACGGCCTCGTAGGAGCGACCGACGTCCTTCGGGTCGATCGGCAGGTACGGCACCGCCCATTCCAGGTCGTCGACGGTCTTGCCCTGGGCGGCCGCGTCGGCCTCCATGGCGTCGAAGCCCTTCTTGATGGCGTCCTGGTGGGAGCCGGAGAAGGCGGTGTAGACCAGGTCGCCCGCGTAGGGGTGGCGCGGGTGGACCTCCATCTGGTTGCAGTACTCGGAGGTGCGGCGGATCTCGTCGATCTGCGAGAAGTCGATCTGCGGGTCGACGCCCTGGCTGAACAGGTTCATGCCCAGGGTCACCAGGTCGACGTTGCCGGTGCGCTCGCCCTGCCCGAACAGGCAGCCCTCGATGCGGTCGGCGCCGGCCATGATCGCCAGCTCGGCGGCCGCCACGGCCGTACCGCGGTCGTTGTGCGGGTGGACCGAGACGCAGATGTGCTCGCGGCGGGTCAGGTTCCGGGACATCCACTCGAAGCGGTCCGCGTGCGTGGACGGCGTCGAACGCTCCACGGTGGCGGGCAGGTTCAGGATGATCTCGCGGCCCGGGCCCGGCTGCCAGACGTCACAGACCGCCTCGCAGACCTCCAGGGCGAAGTCCAGCTCGGTGTCGGTGAAGATCTCGGGGCTGTACTGGTAGCCGAAGACCGTGCGCTCGTCGAGCAGCTTCTCCGCGTACTCCATGACCAGGCGGGTGCCGTCCACGGCGATCTGCTTGATCTGCTCCTTCGAGCCGCGGAAGACGACCCGGCGGAAGGTGGGCGCGGTGGCGTTGTACAGGTGGACGGTGGCGCGCTTCGCGCCGACCAGGGACTCCACCGTCCGCTCGATCAGGTCCTCGCGGGCCTGGGTCAGTACGGAGATGGTGACGTCGTCCGGGATCGCGCCCTCTTCGATGATGGAGCGCACGAACGCGAAGTCGGTCTCGCCTGAGGACGGGAAGCCGACCTCGATCTCCTTGTAGCCCATGCGTACGAGCAGGTCGAACATCTCGCGCTTGCGGGCCGGGGACATCGGGTCGATCAGGGCCTGGTTGCCGTCGCGCAGGTCGGTGGACAGCCAGCGCGGGGCCTTGGTGATCCGCTGCTCGGGCCAGGTGCGGTCGGGGATCCGAACCTGCTCGTACTGGCCGTACTTGTGGATCGGCATCCCGGACGGCTTCTGCAGCTGCGTCGCGTTGGTGATCGGCGTGGGGCGGCTGACGAACGGGGACTGGGTCATGTGCGTTGGGCTCCTCGGGTCCAGCAAGAAGGACGGCCGACTGTCGAACGCAACACCAGGTCCCGCGGGGAGGGGGTCGGCCTACGACTACAGGCCCTCGCCGCGGCAGCTAAGGAGAAGCAGCCCGAAACGCATGATGTGCCGCAGCCTAGCCCAGGGACGTCGGAGACGGACGTCCTGTATCAGTATGCGGGACGGCGCTCGCGTCAAGGCCGAACAGTGACGCATCACTCCATTTCGCCAATCCTGGTCTCAGCCCGTGACAGTGGGCTCACGCAGTGCCACATTGCGAGCATGACTCCCCAGACGCCCGTCTTCTGCTCGATCGTCCCCCCGCACCTCCTGGAGCACCTGGCGCACTCCTCGAACCCCGCCGTCGCCGCGGCCGCGCGCCGCACGCTCATCGCGGACGCCTCGGCCCGTACGTTCCGGATCCTGCCGCTGCCCGGCACCGCGCCCACCCTCGCGCCCGCCGAGGCCGGCAAGCCGCACCGCACGATCTACGACTGCGGGCGCGGCACCGACCTGCCCGGGGCGAAGGTCCGGGGCGAGGGCGACGCGGCGACCGGGGACGCCACCGTCAACCGGGCGTACGCCGGCCTGGGCGCCACCTTCGACCTCTTCCTCAACGCCTTCGGGCACAACTCCATCGACGGCGCCGGGCTGCCGCTGCTCGCCTCCGTCCACTACGACGAGAAGTACGGCAACGCCTTCTGGAACGGCGAGCAGATGGTGTTCGGCGACGGCGACGACGAGATCTTCCTCGACTTCACCCTCCCCGTGGACGTCATCGGCCACGAGCTCGCCCACGGCTTCACCCAGTACTCGGCGAACCTGGAGTACTTCAGCCAGTCCGGCGCCCTCAACGAGTCCGTCTCCGACGTCTTCGGCTCCCTCGTGAAGCAGTACGCGCTCGGCCAGTCCGCCGACACCGCCGACTGGCTCATCGGGGAGGGCCTCTTCCACGCGAACGTGCAGGGGACGGCGCTGCGCTCCATGAAGGCCCCGGGCACCGCGTACGACGACGACGTCCTCGGCAAGGACCCGCAGCCCGGCCACATGGACGACTACGTCCGCACCGGCCGCGACAACGGCGGCGTCCACATCAACTCCGGCATCCCCAACCACGCCTTCTACCTGGCGGCGACCGAGCTGGGCGGCAACTCCTGGGAGCGGGCCGGGCAGATCTGGTACGACGTGATGACCGGCGGGACGCTCACCCCCGAGGCCCGGTTCTCCGAGTTCGCGGCGGCCACGGTGGCGGCGGCGCGGGCGCGGTACGGCGACGGGGAGGAGATCCAGGCCGTCCTGAAGGCCTGGTCCGCGGTGGGCGTACCGACCGACTGATCCGGCTGGTACACAGGTCCCATGCGGATTCGAGTGCGGCGCACGGGCGGTTTCGCGGGCATCGAGCGGTCGGCGGAGGTGGACACCTCCGGCCGGCCGGACGCCGCCGAGTGGCACACCCTGGCGATCACGGTCCTCGCCGACGGCGATGACGAGGGCCAGGGGGTGCCGGACGGGTTCCGGTACGAGATCACCGTCGACGCGCGCACGGTCCGCTGCCGTGACCCGCGCCTGACGGAGGCACAGAGGACCCTCGTGACGAGGGTCCTCAAGGAGGGCGCGTAGCGGGCCCCGGCGGGTGCGGTGCCAGAAGCGCCGGGCCTAGCGGGTGCCGCGCCGCAAGCGCCGGGCCTCAGCGGGTGCCGCGTCGGAAGCACCGGGCCTCAGCGGGTGCGGCGCCAGAAGCGACCGGACCGGTGCCCGTCGTCCCGGGCGGGCCCGACGTCGAGGGTCCAGTCGCCCTCGGCGCTCCGGACCGCCACGAGCAGCGGTCCCTCGGGCAGCGGCCGCGAGGACTTCGGGCGCCTGGCCGCCTCGTTCACCAGCAGGTGATCGCTTCCGTCCGGCTCGTAGCCGCGCGCGTAGAAGTACGCGTGGTTGTCGTGCGGGCGCAGCCGGGCGGCGAGCTCGCCGGCGGACCCCGTGTGGAGCAGGACGTCGGCGCCCCGTCCCGTGGCGCCTTCGCCGAGTGCCCGCACGGCGCTGATGGGCCGGATCACGATCGTCCAGTCGCCGTGGGCGCCGACGCGGAGGCGCAGCGGATTGCGGCCCTCGTGACGCAGCAGCATCCGGCCCTCGTAGTCCTTCAGGGTGGTGTTCGCGAGAAGCTTCTCGCCCTTGCCGGTCTTGCCGAGCGCTTCGACCACGAAGTAGCCCTCGCCCCTCCGGTAGGAGTCGACCAGCAGGAACCCGGCCGGCAGGGGCACGTCGACGGTGATGTCGGTCCTGCCGGTGCCGCTGTGGACGAACTCGGGAAAGTCCTCGCCGAAGAGACCGGCGGGCGACGCCGCCGGGGAGACCGGCGACCACGACGACGGGGGTACGGCCTGGGGCGGGATCGCGGCCGGGGAAGCGGTCTGAGGCGGGATCGCGGCCGGGGAAGCGGTCTGAGGCGGGATCGCGGCCGGGGAAGCCGCCTGGGGCAGGGTCGCGGCCGGGGAAGCCGCCTGGGCCGGGGGACGGACCGGGTCCGTCGTCTTCGTGACGGCGAGCGACTGCGGCTCCACGGGGGCGGGCTCGACCGGGTCCCTGCCCTCGATGCCGAAGTCCTCGGCCAGTCCGACGAGCCCGGAGTCGTACCCCTGGCCCACGGCGCGGAACTTCCACGCGCCGTCGCGCCGGTAGAACTCCCCCAGGACGAACGCCGTCTCGGTGGTCGCGTCGTCGACCTCGTACAGCGCCAGCTGCTCGCCGCTTCCGGCGCTCACCGTCCGCACGTACAGCCCCGGCACCTGCCCGAACATCCCGCCCTCGCTGGAAGCGGTGATCACGACCCGCTGGACGGCCGGCTCGACACGGGCGGTGTCGATCTCCAGCCAGTCGGCGACCTGGTCGTCCTCCAGGCCCACCCGGCCGAGCAGGCGGACCGCCCCGGACGGGTGGGTGAGCTGGTTGTAGAAGACCAGGTCTCCGTCGCCCCTGACCCGGCCGGCGGCGTCGAGCAGCAGCGCCGAGGTGTCGACCTCCGGCACCTCGCCACCGGCCGCCCGCCGGACGACCGCGATCCGCCACACCTGCCCGGGAACCGGCAGGTTTCCCCCCTTGACGATCTTTGTCATCGCGCCATGCTGGCACGCGGCCCGGGGGATGTCGACGGGCTAGAAACCCAGCTTCCGCAGCTGCTTCGGGTCGCGCTGCCAGTCCTTCGCGACCTTGACGTGGAGGTCCAGGAAGACCGGGGTGCCGAGGAGGGCCTCGATGTGCTTCCGGGACTTCATGCCGACCTCCTTGAGGCGGCTGCCCTTCGGGCCGATGATGATGCCCTTCTGGCTGGGGCGCTCGATGTACACGTTGGCGTGGATGTCGAGCAGCGGCCGGTCCGCCGGACGGTTCTCGCGGGGGATCATCTCCTCGACGACGACCGCGATCGAGTGCGGCAGCTCGTCCCGTACGCCTTCGAGCGCGGCCTCGCGGATCAGCTCCGCGACCATGACCTGCTCCGGCTCGTCCGTGAGGTCGCCCTCCGGGTAGAGCGGCGGGGACTCCGGGAGCAGCGGGATCAGCAGGTCGGCGACGAGCTGGACCTGCTTGTTGCCGACGGCCGAGACCGGCACGATCTGCGCCCACTCGAAGCCCAGCTCCTTGCCGAGCTGGTCGACGGCGATCAGCTGCTCGGCGAGGGTCTTGGAGTCGACCAGGTCGGTCTTGGTGATGATCGCGACCTTGGGGGTCTTCTTGATCCCGGCGAGTTCCTTGGCGATGAACTTGTCGCCGGGGCCGAGCTTCTGGTCGGCGGGCAGGCAGAAGCCGATCACGTCGACCTCGGCCCAGGTGGTGCGCACGACGTCGTTGAGCCGCTCGCCGAGGAGGGTGCGCGGCTTGTGGAGGCCGGGGGTGTCCACCAGGATCAGCTGCGCCTCGGGGCGGTGCACGATGCCGCGGACGGTGTGCCGGGTGGTCTGCGGCCGGTTCGAGGTGATGGCCACCTTCTGGCCGACCAGAGCGTTCGTAAGGGTGGACTTGCCCGCGTTGGGGCGGCCGACGAAGCAGGCGAAGCCGGCCCGGTGGACGGCTTCGGTTTCTTGGTTGCGAGCGCTCATGGGGGCCATTGTCCCCGATGAGCGCCCGCCTCACGTACTCACGTGCGCGCTCGGCTCCGCGCGGGCCGCCCTGTGCCGCCGGATCCGCAGGCCGAAGAGGCCCGCGGCGCCCCCGACGAGCAGGGTCGCGGCGGCGAGCCAGGGCAGGGCGAGGAAGGAGACCGTGCCCGTCTCCCTGACGTCCTTCGCGGTGGCGGTGAGGGTGATGTCACCCCAGTCGAGCTGCGGGGAGCCGGTCCACCGCTCGGTGAGCCGGATCTTCTGCCGGGGCAGCAGCTCGGCCGGCACCCTGGCGAGGTCGCGGTCGAGGAGGGTGCGTCCGAAGAGCCCCTCCGCCTTGAGGGCGACCTTGGGGTTGAGGGTGACGTTGCCCCGGTTGTGCAGCGTGTACGAGACGACCGCGCTGCTCGTGCCGGCGCCGGGGACCAGCGGCCGGTCCTGGTCGACGGTGACGTCCTCGACGCCGAGGGCGGGCACGGTCGGCCCGTTGACCCGCAGGTAGAGGCGGGCGGCGACGGCCCGCTGGACGCCGACGGCGACGGCGCCCTTTCCGCCGGGACTGATCCGCTCGTCGAGGGCGACGAGCGCCCCGGGGTGGTCGCCCGGGTCGGCGTCGGCGGGGACGGTCAGCGTGTACCGGACGGTGACGGCGGAGCCCGGCGGGACGGTGATCCGGGTCCGCTCGGGCTTGATCCAGGCACCGGCGCCGGTCTGCCTCTCCCGCTGGGTGCGGACGGCGAAGCCGCCGTCCCGGTCGGTGTTGTAGGCGTCGGCGCCGTAGAGCCGGAAGGTCAGCGGGGCGGTCGTCTTGTTGGCGACGGTGACCCGGTCGGTGAGCGTGGAGCCGGGGTCGGCGCTGAGGAAGAAGTAGGGGCGGCTGCCCAGCTGGGCGGCGGCCGGATAGACGGCCCACTCGCCGTTCTCGGCGGCCCGCGCGTGCGGGGCGGGGCCCAGCAGGAGGAGCAGGACGCTCAGGAGGAGTACGTACAGCGTGCGCACGAGTCGGAAACCCCCGGGGTGCGGAGCGGGCCGGCCGGGTGCGCGCCCGGCCCGCACGGTGGTCAGGACAGGGTGAGCGTCAGCACGCCCGCGTACGAGCCCGGCGCCGTGAAGGCCGGGACGTCGAGGGAGAGCCCCGCGTCGATCGTGAACTCGCCGCCCGTGAGGGCGCCGTTCGGGGTGGAGGCGAGGGTCGCGCCGCCACTGCCGACCGGACCGGACGAGCCGGCCGCGCAGGCGCTGGGGCTGCCGGCCTTGGCGGTGCAGGCCGGGGTCCAGCTGAGGTTGCCGGCGCCGATGGAGCCGCCGGTGCCGGTGAAGTCGGTGACCTTGCCGGTGAGGGACCAGCCGGCGGGGCCGCCGCGGAAGTCCTTCACCGTCACCGTCTTGAGGTCGCCGGTCGCCGCGCCGCCCTGACCGAAGTCGACGGACGACAGCTCGACGGCGTCCCCGGCCTGGGTCATGGACAGCTCACCGGCGGTGACGGCCGCGGTGATGGTCTGGCTGTTCGGCGGCGCCGGTACGACGACCTTGTACGCGGCGGGTCCGGCGCCCTTCTCGGGGTCCCAGGCCGCGCCCTCGTAGGCCACGATCCCGGTGGTCGCCACGTCGTTGACCTTCAGGCGGGCGGCGAAGGAGCCCTCGCTGTCGGTCGTGACGGTCATCTTGTCGGCGGTCTCCGCCGCCCCGGCCCGGCCGACGACGGTGACCTCGGTGAGCGGGGTGAACTTGGAGCCGTTGACGGTCACCCGGACGCCCGGGTCGCCGGACGCGGTGTCGAGGGCCAGCGCGCGGGTGTTGGGGCTGGTCACGGGGCTCGCGACGACCGTCTCGGAGACCGGGGCGGGCGGGGTGAGCACCGTACAGGGGGTGTCCAGCTCCATGAGGTAGCTGGTGTGGATGTTGTAGTCGCCGGGCGAGAGGGTGATCGACCCGGCCTGGGTGACGGTGAAGGTGCCGGTCATCGAGAAGGCCGGGAAGGAGCCCTTGCCCGGGACCGGCGGGTTCTTCTTGGGGCCGTTGACGGTGACCGCACCGCTCTGGGCGCCGCCGAGGACGACCTTGCCGCTGGGCGTCATGATGTCGGCCGGCAGCGCGAGGTCGACCGGGTTGGACGCGGCGGGCTTGGTGATCGTGTACGTCACCGTGACCGTCTCGCCGACCTTGGGGCTGGCCTTGTCGACGGTGATCTCGGCGGTGGTGTTGCCCGTGATGGGCGGGATGCCGGCGATCGGCGGCGGGACGCAGCGGGTCTGGAATTCCACCGGCTGGGAGGTGGTCGTCGCGCCGGCCGGGGCCGCGAGCGCGCCTCCTGCGACCGCGAGGGCGGTGGCGCCGAGAACGGCGGTCCAGCGCCGTCTTCGGGCCGCCGCCCGGGATCGGGTGAGTGCCATGTGTGTGCCCCCTCCTGAGGGATGAGTGGGCGCCATTGACGGCTGCGGGCGGAGAGAAGTCAATGCAAGCGAAAGACATCGACTGATGACCCATCAGATAATGGCAAGATCCTCGAACCGGAGACGTTTCCCCTGGTCAGCCACCCTCTCCGGGATGCCGGAACACGACGGAGACCGGTGCCGCCCAGGGCGACACCGGTCCGGTCGACACGGGGCTCAGCTGAAGACGAACGGGCCCGGCGACTGCGAGGTCAGCGCGTCACAGTTCACCGTGACCCCGAAGATCACCATCTTGAGGGCGACACCCGCGAAGTACGAGTTGAGGCTGTCGCCCGAGGCCACGGTCCCGCTGAGGGGTCCGATGGTCACGGGCCCCACGGGGAGCGCCGGGTTCTTCTTGCCGCTGAAGACCCGCGTACCGCCACCGGCCTTGGCCAGCGTCAGCGTGGCGTTGATCTGGTCGGCACCGACCGGGATCGGGGTCGTCACGGACGAGGTGAGGGTGATGGTGGCGGCGGTGCCGCTCTGCGTCGCGACGAGGGTGGCACTGCCACCGCCCCACGAACCGCAGTCGTACGTCGCCGTGGCCGAGCCCGGCGAGACGGCGGCGGCCGTCGGCGCGAAGGCGAGCGAGGCGGCGGCGAGTCCTCCGGCGACGACCGCGAAGGTCCCTAAGGTGCTTCTGCTTCTCATGGCGAGTTCGAACCCCTTCCGATGGCGAACGCAGGGGTGCGGACACTGCGTGAATGGTGGAGATCTGACGGTCCGTCGGGCGGACCGGTGTTCATTGAGACGCAGACCGCATGGGAAGGCAAGAGAAGATGCGGTGATCCTTCACAAACACACAAACGCGCCGACGCGCAAGGGCCCGGCACGTGTACGCCGGGCCCTCGATGTCCAGTTCTCGCCGCTCGCCCGATCGGCGAGCCCCCCTCAGGGGCGGCCGGCGCTTCAGCCCGCCGTGACCGCCACGCGCAGCCGTCCGTCCGGACCGGCCAGCAGGACCGGGGTGTCCGGGCCGCCGAGGTCCCGTACCGCCGCGCGGTCCTCGTCCGACGCGGACTCGGCGCTCGACACGACGGCCGCCGCCTCCAGGGACTCGGCGCCGCTCGCCACCGCCATCGCGACCGCGGTCCGCAGGGCGCTCAGCTTGAGCGACTCCAGCTCCACGGTCCCCGCCACGTACGTACGGCCGGTCTCGTCCCGCACGGCGGCCCCCTCGGGCACACCGTTGCGGGCGCGGGCGCTGCGCGCCAGCGTGATGATCTTGAGGTCCTCGGCGCCGAGGTCGCCGTGCTCGCTGCTGAGTGTCATGCCCTGAGCATAGGTCCGCTCCGGAACGCGGCCCGCGACGACCCCGCGGCTCCGGGCCGACGACCGAGACTCGCCCGGCGACGCCCCAGGGCTCGGCCCGCGACGACCCGGGATTCAGCCCGCGACCGGGTACATCGCCCCGCGGCGCCCCTCGGGCGACACCAGCCACTCCAGCTTCTCCGCCGTACCGGCCTCCGGCAGCGGCGTGTGGAGCACGATCACCAGGTCCGGGCGGGCCGGGACCCTGAGCTGGGTCGCCTCGACGTACAGCGTGCCGACCAGCGGGTGCTCCAGCTCCTTGCGGTTCTGACCGCCGGGCAGGACGTCCCGCCGCTCCCACAGCTCCGCGAACTCCGGGCTCAGCTCCCTGACCTCCTCGACGACCTGCCGGAACCCCTCGTCCTCGGGGCTCTCCGAGCACGCCGAACGGAACTGGGCGACGACCCGGGGGGCGATCTCCTCCCAGTGGCCCATGCGGGTGCGGTACAGCGGGTCGGTGAAGAAGGTGACCAGGCAGTTCTGGGCGGACTCGGGACCCATCCCGAGCACGATCGCCGCCGCGTCGTTGTAGAGGACGGTGTTCCAGTAGGCGTCCATGATGTGCGCGGGGAACGGCATCCACGCGTCGATGAGCCGCCGCAGCCCGTCGCACATGTCCCGGTCCTCCGGGGCCGTCTCCGGCGCCGGCGGGTTCAGCGCCGCCAGGACGTACAGATGGCGCCGCTCGGCCGGGCTCAGCCGCAGCACCCGCGCCACCGAGTCGAGCACCTGCGGCGAGACCGTGATGTCCCGTCCCTGCTCGAGCCACTGGTACCAGGAGACGCCGACGCCCGCGAGGACCGCGACCTCCTCCCGGCGCAGCCCCGGCGTCCGGCGGCGCGCGCCACCGTCCGGAAGGCCCGCCTCCGCGGGGCTCACCCGGGCCCGACGGCTCATCAGGAACTCGCGCAGCTCGCCGAGTCGGTGCTGCTTCGCGGTGGTGCTCTCGAGAGCGGTGGCCACGTGTGCTTCCTCCCCCTGGATGCCTGGTGGTACGACCAACAGGATAAGTTCCCGCTCCCCAGCGTTGTTCCCGGACGCCGAAGGTGGGGTCATGGCAACCCTGACCTCTCCCCCCGCGGACACCGGCACCGAGGCCGCCCCTCCGGCCGCTCCCCCGGTCCTCACCGGCCGCACCCGGCTCATCCTCTTCGTGCTGTGCGCCGCCCAGTTCATGGTCGCGCTCGACTTCTCCGTGCTCAACGTGGCACTGCCCGTCCTCGGCGCCGACCTCGGCCTCGGCCAGTCCGCCCTCCAGTGGGCGGTCACCGCCTTCGCGCTGCCCTCCGGCGGCTTCCTGCTCCTCTTCGGCCGCGTCGGCGACCTCTACGGACGCAAGAAGCTGTTCCTCGCCGGACTCGCCGTCTTCGGCCTCGCCTCGCTGCTCGCCACCTTCGCCTGGAACCCGGCCGCCTTCCTCACCGCACGCGCCCTCCAGGGCATCGGCGCCGCCGCGATCGTGCCCACCGGCATGTCCCTGCTGACCACGACCTTCCCCGAGGGGCCGCTGCGCGACAAGGCGCTCGGCATCTCCGGCACCCTGCTCTCGCTCGGCTTCACCGTCGGCATGGTCCTCGGCGGCGTCATGACGGACACCCTCGGCTGGCGCTCCACCATGGGCCTGCTCGCCCTCTTCGCCGTGATCGTGCTTCCGCTGGCCCCCGGCCTGCTCCCCGAGTCCCGCACCCCCGAGCGGCCCCGCCTGGACGTGCCCGGCGCGGTGACCGTCACCGGTGGTCTGCTCGCCCTGATCTACGCCCTGTCGACGGCGGCCGAGCGCGGCTTCGGCGGCACGGACGTGCTGGTCGGCCTGGTGGCGGGAGTCGTACTGCTCGCGGTGTTCGTGCGGGTCGAGTCCCGGCACGCGGCCCCGCTGGTGTCGCTGCCGATGCTGCGGCGCCGCACGGTCGCCTTCGGCAACCTGGGCGGTCTGATCACCTTCTCGATGATGTCGACCGTCGTCTTCGTCCTCACCCTGTACCTGCAGGAGACCCTGGACCTGTCGGCCTTCGCGACCGGCCTCGTCTTCGGGGTGCAGGGCGTGATGTCGGTCGTGGCCGGCATGCTCGCGCCGAAGGTGATCGGGCGGATCGGCGCCCGCGCCACCCTGGTCGGCTCGCTGGCCGGCCAGGGCGTGCTGACGGCCGCGCTGCTCGGTCTCGGCGAGGAGTCGGGCGTGGTCCTGGCGACCGTCGCCGTCTCGCTGGCCTCGATGTGCCACCTCGGCGCGATCATCTCGTACGGACTGACCGTCACCTCCGGTGTCCCGGACGGGGAGCAGGGCCTGGCGACCGGTCTGGTGACGACCACCCAGCAGGTGGGCCTCACGATCGGCATCCCGCTGCTCGGCGTGCTCGCCACCACGGGCGGTGACCTGTTCGGGGGCGTCCGCACGGTCCTCGTCCTGGACGCGGCGATCGTCCTCGGCACGGCGGTCCTGGTCGGCCTCGGTCTGCGGCGCCGGTCCTGAACCACACCGGCGGGAGAGCTACGGCCTGTCGAGACGGAGCCGTACGGCCTTCGGCAGACCCGCCACCACCAGGTCGTACGAGTCCTCGACGAGCTCCCGGACCATGCGGTCCGGGAGCTCTCCGACGGTCACCGTGTTCCAGTGCCGCTTGTTCATGTGATAGCCCGGGGCGATCGCCGGATGCTCCTCGCGGAGCCGTACGGCGTCGTCCGGATCGCACTTGAGGTTGACCCGCAGCGGCTCGGCCTCGAGCGACGAGAGCGCGAACAGCTTCCCGGCGACCTTGAAGACGGAGACGTCGGGCCCGAACGGGAACTCCTCCGTCGCGTCGTTGAAGTCCAGGCAGAACGCGCGCAGCTCGTCGGGGGTCATGCCGGCTTCTCCTCCGGTTCCAGGGGTTCCACGAGAACGGTGACGATCTTGTTCCGGCGGCCGGCCGGGGACTCGGCCGTCAGCCGCAGCGAGCGCCCGTCCGGCAGCTCCACGACCGCCTTGGCGCCCGCGATCGGGACCCGGCCGAGTGCCTTCGCGAGCAGTCCGCCGACGGTCTCCACGTCCTCGTCGTCGTACTCGTCGGGCCCCAGCCCGTACAGCTCGCCGAGGTCGCCGATGTCGAGGCGGGCGGTGACCCGGTGGCTGCCCTCGCCGAGGTCCTGGACCGGCGGCAGCTCCCGGTCGTACTCGTCGGTGATCTCGCCGACGATCTCCTCCAGGATGTCCTCGATGGTGACGATCCCGGCCGTGCCGCCGTACTCGTCGATGACGACGGCGACGTGATTGCGCTCCTGCTGCATCTCGCGCAGCAGGTCACCGGCGTTCTTGGTGTCGGGCACGAAGGCGGCGGGCCGCATCGCCGTCGACACCACGTCCGCCTCGGAGTCCCGGTTGATGTGCGTCTTGCGGACCAGGTCCTTCAGGTACACGATGCCGACGATGTCGTCCTCGTTCTCCCCGGTGACGGGGATGCGGGAGAAGCCGGAGCGCAGGGCGAGGGTGAGGGCCTGACGGATCGTCTTGTACCGCTCGATGCAGATGAGATCGGTACGGGGCACCATCACCTCCCGTACGAGCGTGTCGCCCAGCTCGAAGACGGAGTGCACCATGCGGCGCTCCTCGTCCTCGATCAGCGACTCCTGCTCGGCGAGGTCCACCATGGCCCGCAGCTCGGCCTCGGAGGCGAAGGGGCCCTTGCGGAAGCCCTTGCCCGGGGTCAGCGCGTTGCCGATGAGGATCAGCAGCTGCGGGATCGGCCCCATGATCCGGGCCAGCGGCAGCAGGACGTACGCGGCGGCCGTCGCCGTGTTCAGCGGGTGCTGGCGGCCGATGGTGCGCGGTGAGACGCCCACGGCCACGTACGACACGAGGACCATCACGGCGATCGCGACGAGCAGCGCCTCCCAGGTCTCCGGGAAGGCTTCGAGGCAGGCGTACGTGACGAGGACGCCGGCCGCCATCTCACAGGCGACGCGCACCAGCAGCGCCACGTTGAGATAGCGGGTGGGGTCGGAGGCGACCTGGGCGAGCTTCTCGGCTCCGCGCCGGCCGGACCGTACGGCCTCGGCGGCGCGGAAGCTGGAGACGCGTGCGAGTCCGGCCTCGGCGCAGGCGGCGAGCCAGGCCACGACGACCAGGGCCACGGCGCCGAGGATCAGGGACACGTCCATCGGGGTCAGGAGACGGTCGGCGCGGGGGACGGGCCGGTGAGGCCCTTCTCCTCGCGCCAGCCGTCGACGATCGCCGCCTGGAGGCCGAACATCTCGGCCTTCTCGTCGGGCTCCTCGTGGTCGTACCCGAGGAGGTGGAGCACGCCGTGGACGGTGAGCAGCTGGAGCTCCTCGTCCATGGAGTGCTCCGTCGGCGCGTCCTTGCCCTGCTGGGTGGCCACCTCGGGGCAGAGCACGATGTCGCCCAGGAGCCCCTGCGGGGGCTCCTGGTCGTCCTTCGCCGGCGGACGGAGCTCGTCCATCGGGAAGGACATGACGTCCGTCGGACCCGGCAGGTCCATCCACTGGATGTGGAGCTGCTCCATCGCCTCCGCGTCCACGACGATCACCGAGAGCTCGGAGAGCGGGTGGATGCGCATGCGCGCGAGCGCGTAGCGGGCGATGTCGAGGATCGCCTGCTCGTCGACCTCGGTACCGGACTCGTTGTTGACGTCGATCGACATGGTGCTTGTGTGCTTCTCTCGTTAAGTCGTCACAGCCCGTTGCGGCCGTTGCGGCTGTCGTACTGCTCGTACGCGTCGACGATACGGCCGACGAGCTTGTGCCGGACGACATCCTGCGACGTGAGCGTCGAGAAGTGGACGTCCTGGACGCCTTCCAGGATGTCGCGGACCTGTCGCAGACCGCTCTTCGTCCCGTTCGGCAGGTCGACCTGGGTGATGTCGCCGGTGATGACGATCTTCGAGTCGAAGCCGAGGCGGGTGAGGAACATCTTCATCTGCTCGGGGTTCGTGTTCTGCGCCTCGTCCAGGATGATGAACGCGTCGTTCAGCGTCCGGCCGCGCATGTACGCCAGGGGCGCGACCTCGATCGTCCCGCTCGCCATGAGCTTGGGGATGGAGTCGGGGTCGAGCATGTCGTGCAGCGCGTCGTAGAGCGGGCGCAGGTAGGGGTCGATCTTCTCGTAGAGCGTGCCGGGCAGGAAGCCGAGGCGCTCGCCGGCCTCGACGGCCGGCCGGGTCAGGATGATCCGGGTGACCTGCTTGGACTGCAGGGCCTGGACCGCCTTGGCCATGGCCAGATAGGTCTTTCCCGTACCGGCGGGACCGATGCCGAAGACGATCGTGTGCTTGTCGATCGCGTCGACGTACCGCTTCTGGTTGAGGGTCTTGGGACGGATCGTGCGACCGCGGTTGGAGAGGATGTTCTGCGTGAGCACCTCGGCGGGGGTCTCCTCGCCGCCCTCCGAACCGTTCTCGCTCGCCCTGAGCATGGCGATCGAGCGTTCCACTGCGTCCTCCGTCATCGGCTGACCGGTGCGGAGCACCAGCATCATCTCGTCGAACAGGCGCTGGATCAGCGCGACTTCCGCCGCGTCGCCGACCGCGCTGACCTGGTTGCCCCGGACATGGATGTCGGCCTGCGGGAACGACCGCTCGATCACACGGAGCAGCGCGTCACCGGAGCCGAGCAGGCTGACCATCGGATGCTTGGCGGGGACGGTGAAGTGGGCGCGGGCCTGTCCGGGCGCCCCGTCCTGGGGCGATCCGTTGTGGGCTGTGGGTGTCTGAGTCATGGGCCGGCACTGGGGCCTGCGCATACCTCCCGTTGCAGGGTTCTCGCTGCTCGACAACCTCTGGGCTACCAAGCCTACGACTTGGCACGGACAAGCCCGTAGCGGTTTACCAAGGGGCCCGCGGCGGCGGTCGGCGGCTCAGGTGTGGGCCGCGCGGAAACCGATCGTCGGCACCGCCCGGCGCAGCGGCCAGGGGCGGGCGGGGGCGGGGAGGAGCCGCTCCAGGAAGGCGTAGCGGTCGCGCAGGGCCTCGGGGTCCTGGCTCTCGTGGCCCTGGACGTGCTGCCACCAGGCGGCGATCTCGCCCCAGGTGGGGGCGGACAGGGAGCCGCCGAACTCCTGGACGGAGAGGGCGGCGGTGAGCCCGGCGAAGGCGAGGCGGTCGGCGAGCGGCCAGTCGGCGAGGGTGCCGGTGACGAACCCGGCGACGAAGACGTCCCCTGCGCCGGTCGGGTCGAGGGCGGAGACCTGGATGGCGGGGACCTCGGCGGTCTCGCCGGTGCCGCCGTCGACGGCGTAGGCGCCTTCGGAACCGAGGGTGACCACGGCGTAGCGGACCTTGTCCGCGAGGGCGCGGGCGGCGGCCCGGGGGCAGTCGGTCCGGGTGTAGCGCATCGCCTCGGCGGCGTTCGGCAGGAAGGCCTCGCAGTGCGCGAGGTCGGTGAGGCCGGCCAGGTCCCAGCGGCCGGTGTCGTCCCAGCCGACGTCGGCGAAGACCTTGGCGCCGCCGCGGGCGGCCTGGGCGACCCACTCCTCGTCCCGGCCGGGGACGAGGGAGGCGACGGCCGCGCGCGCGTGCGGCGGGTAGGCGGGCAGGGCGCCGTCGAGCGGCGGGGCCTCGTGGCCGTGGGAGACCATCGTGCGCTCGCCCTCGTAGGCCATGGAGACCGTGACCGGGGAGTGCCAGCCGGGGACGGTGCGGGAGAGCGAGAGGTCGATGCCCTCGCCCTGTTCGAGCGCGTCCCAGCAGTACTCGCCGTAGTGGTCGTCTCCGAAGGCGGCGGCGAGGGAGGTGCGGAGCCCCAGCCGGGCGAGGGCGGTGGCCATGTTGGCGACTCCGCCGGGGCTCGATCCCATGCCGCGGGCCCAGGACTCGGTGCCGCGGACGGGGGCGGAGTCGAGGCCGGTGAAGATGATGTCCAGGAAGACCGTGCCGGTCAGGAAGACGTCGCAGGCGGGGTCGGTGGGCTCGCGCAGGCACACCAACGGGTCGACCCCGGCGTCCTGTTGCGGCTGGTCTCCCCTTGCTGTGGTCACGGCGGACTCCCCGGTCGTGGTGCGTGGACCGGCACCGTGGTGCCGATCTGGACAGTGTGCCCGATGGGGCTGCAGAGACGGGGGGACACCACACGGTGCTCGCGCGATGCCCATCCCACTCGACCCCAAACCAATTGTGACCCGTATCACGGACCGAATCGGGGGAATCCACCTTCTCCGCCCACTCGGATGCTTGATACACATGGTGCCGCGACCCCGTGGCTCACCGGGCGCCGTCTCACTTCCCCGTTCAGTTCCTGGAACGCCCATGTCGTCGCGCCCGCGCGTCCCGGGGGCCCTCGTCGCCCTCGTCTCCCTCTTCACCGCCGGCTACCTGGCCCCGTACCTGCTGCCGACCGTCGTCGGCCGGCTCTCCGCCGGGCTCGGCCTCACACCTGCACAGGCGGGCCTCGTCGGGTCCGTCCTGCTCCTCGGCTCCTCCACCGCGGGCTTCACGCTCGCCGCGCGCGGGGACCGGATCGGCCCCCGCAGGGCCGCCCGCGCGGGCCTGCTCGCGATGGCGGTGGGCTACGGCTCCGCCGCCGCGACCGGCATCGTGCCCCTGGTGGTCGCGGGCGCGGTCCTCGGCGGCCTCGGCTCCGGTACGGCGACGGCGGTGGCCGCGGCCGGCATCGCCGGACAGCGGGACCCCCACCGGGCCTCGACGCTCGGACTGCTCTCGGTCTCGGCCACGGCGGGCGCGCTCTACCTCACCCTCCCGCACCTGTCCGGCGGCCACGCCCCGCCACTGCTCGCCATCGCCTGCGCGGCGGCCCTGGTGTGGCCGCTCACGCGCCGGCTGCCGGGCGCGGTCCGGGAGCCCCGCGAGACCGCCCCGACCGGCCCCCTCCCCCACCGCACGGCGGGCGCGGTCCTGGCGGGCGGCATCCTCCTCTGGTCGCTCTCCCAGAACGCCCTGTGGGGCGTGAGCGGCCGCATCGGCCTCACCCAGGCCGGCCTCTCCGAGGTCACGGTCGGCGCGGTCTTCGCGGCGGCGCTCGGCGCGGGGCTCCTGGGAGTCACGGCGGCCGGCGCACTCGGCTCCCGCCTGGGCCGGGCGGTACCGATCGGCGTGGGAACGGTCGCCATCGCGGCCTGCGTCCTGCTCAGCTCGGCCGCGGAGGACCTCGCCTCCTTCGCGACGGGCGAGATCCTGTGGAACGCCTGCTACCCGGTGGTCCTCTCCTACCTCCTGGGCCTGGCCGCCTCCCTCGACCCACGGGGCCGCTGGGCGGTCCTGGTCGGCGCGGCGTCCTCCCTGGGCGTGGCCTGCGGCCCCCTGGCGGGAAGCCTCCTGTCGGAGGGCGCGGGGTACCCGGGCATGGGCACGGTCCTGTGCGCCCTGCTCGTCCTGGTCGCGATCCCGATGACCGCGGTGGCCCGTCACGTCTCGGGCCGCCCCCTGGTCCCGGGCTCGGTGCGACGGCGGGGCGGCGCGGCGGGCGCGGTCCTGGCGGGCACGGCGTCGGCGACCCCGCCGACGGTCCCGCAGATGGGCGCACCGGAACAGGAGATCGCCCCGATCCGTGTCCCGGCGGGCCGCCGCCGCCTCGTGAAGTCGACCTTCCGCCTGGCGAGACCGAGCGACCGGGGGTGAGGGGGGCGCCTGCGGCGGGCTTCTTCCCCACCCCGCCCCTTCCCGAAACTGGGGGCAAGCCCCCAGACCCCCGTACGGCCTGCGGCCGTGCCCTCAATCGCCGGGCGGGCTTGATTTCCGCCCAGGCGGAAATCTCAGCCCCGCCGGCGTTTGAGGCGCGGGGTCTGGGGCGGAGCCCCAGTTCGGGAAGGGGCGGGGTGGGGTGAAGCCCGCCGCAGGCGCCCCCGCCTACTCCCCGCCGAACTCGTACGCCTCGACCTCGGCCAGGTACCGCGCCCGCCGACCCTCGTCGTCCTCCAGGAAAGACGCCTCGAACGAGTTCCGCGCCAACTCCCGCAGCTGCTCCGACGACAGCCCCAAGGCCTCCCGCACCCCGTCGAAGTTGTCGCCCACGTACCCGCCGAAGTACGCCGGGTCGTCGGAGTTCACGGTGACGAGCAGCCCCGCCGCCATCATCGCGGGCAGCGGGTGATCACCGAGCACGTCGATGGCCCGCAGCCGCACGTTCGACAGCGGGCAGAGCGTCAGCGGCACCCGCTCCCGCACGAGCCGTTCGACGAGTTCCGGGTCCTCCATGCACCGCAGCCCGTGGTCGATCCGCTCCACGCCGAGGACGTCGAGCGCCTCGCGGACGTACTCCGCCGGACCCTCCTCGCCCGCGTGGGCCACGCGGCGCAGCCCGAGCGCCGCGGCGGCCTCGTACACCTCGCGGAACTTGGCAGGCGGGTGGCCGACCTCCGCCGAGTCCAGGCCGACGCCGGTGATCCGGTCCAGCCAGGGCTTCGCGGCGTCGAGGGTCGCGAGCGCCGACTCCGCCGACTCGTCGCGCAGGAAGCACATGATGAGCCGGGTGGAGATCCCGTACCGCTCCTCGGAGCGTTCCAGGGAGGCGCTCAGGCCCTCGATCACCGTGCCGACGGGGACGCCGCGGGCGGTGTGCGCCTGCGGGTCGAAGAAGATCTCGGCGTGCCGGACGCCCTGGGCGGCGGCCCGCTCCAGATAGGCGTCGGTGAGCTCGGTGAAGTCCTCGACGGTGCGCAGGACCGCCATCAGGCCGTAGTACAGGTCCAGGAAGGACTGGAGGTCGCTGAAGCGGTACGCCTCGCGCAGGGCCGCGGTGTCCGCGTACGGCAGGGTGACGCCGTTGCGCGCGGCGAGCGCGAAGGCCAGCTCGGGTTCGAGGGTGCCTTCGATGTGGAGGTGCAGTTCGGCCTTGGGGAGAGCCGCGGGGAGGGGCATGGGTGGTGCTCTATCTCTTCGGTACGGGGACCCTCATGAGGTCCTGGGCAATGCTCAGTTCGCCGTCGAACCCGGCCGCCCGCGCCTGCCGCTCGAACTCGGCCGGGTCGGAGTAGCGCTGCGAGAAGTGGGTCAGGACGAGATGCCGTACGCCCGCGTCCCGGGCGACCGCCGCGGCCTGTCCGGCCGTCAGATGGCCGTGGTCGGTGGCGAGGCGGACGTCCTCGTCGAGGAACGTCGACTCGATGACGAGCATGTCGGCGCCCTCGGCGAGCGCGTGGACACCGTCGCAGAGCCGGGTGTCCATGACGAAGGCGAACCGCTGCCCGCGCCTGACCTCGCTGACGTCGTCGAGGGTCACGCCGTCGAGGACGCCCTCGCGCTGGATGCGGCCGACGTCGGGGCCCTTGATGCCGTGCGCGGCGAGCCGTTCGGGCAGGATGCGGCGCCCGTCGGGCTCGGTGAGCCGGTAGCCGTACGACTCGACCGGGTGCGAGAGCAGGCAGGCGTCCAGGGTGTACGCGTCGGTGACGGCGAGCGGCCCGTCGGCGGTCACCGGCTCCTCGGCCAGCCGCACGGTCTCGCGGTAGGCCGTGGCGTACCGCAACCGCTCGAAGAAGTGCCGCCCGCTCGCCGGGTAGTGCGCGGTGACGGGGTGCGGGACCTGGTCGAGGTTGATCCGCTGGATCACCCCGGCGAGGCCGAGCGAGTGGTCGCCGTGGAAGTGCGTCACGCAGATCCGGTCGATGTCGTGCGCGGCGACCCCGGCCCGCAGCATCTGGCGCTGGGTGCCCTCACCGGGGTCGAAGAGGATGCCCTGGCCGTCCCAGCGCAGCAGGTAGCCGTTGTGGTTGCGGTGCCGGGTCGGGACCTGGCTCGCGGTCCCGAGCACGACGAGTTCTCGTACGGACATGGCTGCCGCCGGTCTAGCCGGGGGGCCAGTTGAGGCCACGGCCGCCGAGGACGTGCGCGTGGGCGTGGAAGACGGTCTGGCCCGCCCCGGCACCCGTGTTGAAGACGATCCTGAAACCGCTGCCGTCGACCTTCTCCTGGGCGGCGACCTCTCCGGCCTCGCGCAGTATGTCGGCGGCGACGGTCGGGGCGGCGGTGGCCAGGGACGCGGCGTCCGGGTAGTGGAGGCGCGGGATCACCAGGACGTGGCTGGGCGCCTGCGGGTTGATGTCGCGGAACGCGAGCGTGGTCTCCGTCTCGCGCACGATCGTCGCGGGCACTTCCCCCGCCACGATCTTGCAGAACAGGCAGTCGCTCTGCGGCTCTCCGGCCATGGCCCGGGCCTCCTCGCCTCGTCGGTCGCTACACGCGCATGCTATCCGCCGCCGCGGCCGCCGCCGTGTCCCAGGTCAGTCCTTGGGCGCGCGCCGGTTGAGGGCCGAGCGGCTCACCCAGTACGTGATGATCACGGCCCAGAACAGCGGCGTGCCGAGCCCGCCGACCACCCCGGCGTCGAAGGACCAGAGGGCCATCGACACGACCGAGTAGAGCCCGAGCAGCCCCACGGCGGTGGCCATCGCGATCACCGGCCGGCAGGAGCGGGCCACCAGGAACATCGGGCGGCGCAGCCGGGGCGGCACCCGGCGGCTCATCCACAGCACCCAGCCGCCCCAGGCGCCGACGATCACGGCCGCTCCGATCGCGAACGGCACGATCGCGTCCGCGCCGGTGTCACCGCTCCGGGCCGGAGCGGCACCGAACGTCGAGGCGATGAAGCCGAGCAGCGCCACCCAGCGCGCCCCTGCGACGGTGTTCCAGGCCATGGCCTCCAGGTTGTAGCGGGCCTTGCGGTCCTGGAGGTCGAGCGCGGCGGAGGCGACGAAGCCCTCGGCGGCCTGGGTCCAGGCCCCGCGCCGGAACCAGCGGCGCCGCAGCCGGAGCAGCGACAGGTTGTTGTGGGCCTCGCTGCTCTGCGGGTTGAGCCGGAGGGCGGCCTCGTACGCCCGCTGCGCGGTGGCGTGGTCGCCCCGGCGCTGGGCGGTCAGCCCCACCAGGAAGTGGGCCGCGTCCTCCTCGGGCGCGAGGCTGACGGCGGCCCGCGCCGCCTCGTACGCCTCGACGGTACGCGCGGGCGTCCGCGCGTGCTCCGCGAACTGCGCGAGGGCGGTGCCGAGGGCGTAGTGGGTGCCCCAGTACTGCGGGGCGAGCCGGACGGAGTACCGGGCGGCGGTCTCCGCCTCCTGGAACCGCCGCAGTTCGAGCAGGATCTGGACGCGCATCAGCCAGGCCATGAGCAGCTCGGGTTCGGCGCGCAGCGCGCCGTCCACGGCCTCCAGGGCGGCCTGGTGCTTCTCGGCGCGGTGGTGGCAGCGGGCGAGCAGGACGAGCGCCTCGGCGTCCTCCGGTTCGCTCGCCAGGTGCTGGGCGACCAGTTCCCCGGCCTGCGCGAACCGCCCGGTGTCGTACAGGGCCTCGGCGCGCAGGAGCGTGGTCGGCGTGGTCACAGCTTGCGCTTCCGCTTGAGGTGGGCGAGGAGGTCGTCGTACAGGCCGCCCTCGTTGGCGAACATGGCGACGTTCCGGGCGGCCGCGAACCACGGCTCGGTGGACGGCTTGATCTGCTTGGCCGCGCCCAGCAGGTCCTTGGTGGTGATCAGCCGCACGGAGCCGCTGCGGGCGGAGTCGAGCAGCGCGGCCTCGGCGGCCGACTCGCACACATGGGCGAGGTCGGCGCCGGAGAAGTCCTCGGTGGCCTTGACGAGCTTGCCGAGGTCGACGGCCTCGATGGGCCGCTCGCGCAGGTGGTAGCGGAGGATCGACTCGCGCGCGGTGGCGTCCGGCGGCAGCACGAGGAGCGTGCGGTCCAGGCGGCCGGGGCGGCGCAGCGCGATGTCCACGTCCCAGGGCACGTTGGTGGCGGCGAGCACGAACACGCCCTCGTTGCCCGCGCCGCTGGCGATGCCGTCGAGCTCGGTGAGGAGCTGGTTGACGACATTGCGCAGTCCGCTGTGGTGGGTGCGGGAACGCTTGGCGCCGAGGGCGTCCAGCTCGTCGAGGAAGACGACGCAGGGGGCCTGGCGGCGGGCGGTCTCGAAGATGTCGTGGATGTTCTTCTCGGAGGCCCCGATCCACATGTCGAGGACGTCGGAGAGCGAGACGGTGAGGAAGTTCGCGCCCAGCTCGCCGGCGACGGCCCGCGCGATGAAGGTCTTGCCGCAGCCGGGAGGCCCGTAGAGGAGCAGCCCGCCGCGCAGCGACTTGCCGTACAGCCTGCGCAGTTCGGGGTTGCGCATGGGGGCGAGGAAGGCGGCCTCCAGCCGCTCCTTGACCTCGTCCATGCCGCCGACGTCCGCGAGGCGTACGGCACCGGGCGCGTCGACGTCCCAGGCGTCGGCGTCCCCGGCGGCTCCGTCGCCTCCGGCGGCCTGCGGGTCCTCCAGGAAGCGGGGCCCGACGACGTCCTGCACCTGCTGCTCGGCGGCGTCCCAGTCGAAGGCGGGGGCCTTGCCCACGGTCGGCTCGGGCCGCTCGGGCCGCTCGGGCCGCTCGGTCGGCCCTGTCGGCCCGGTCAGCCCGGTCGGCTCGGTCGGCCCCGTCTGCTCGGGGGTGCTCTCCGGGGGAGCCGAGGTCGCGGCCGGCCCGGTCGCACGTTCCGTGGGAGCGGTGGCCTGAGCCGGCGGCAGCCCCATGGCCCGCACCATCAGCGCACGCGCGTCCGTGTCCCCCGGCGCGTGCTGGAGCGCGACGGCCGCCTCCGCGACGGCCTCGTCGTTCCGTCCCTCGGAGAGGAGGAGTTCGGCGAAGTGAAGACGCAGGGGTACGTCACCGGGGGCGGCGGCCACGGCGGCGCGCAGACTGCGGATCAGGGGGGACTCGTCGGCCATGCGGCCAGCCTAAGGAGCGCGCGGGGGCGGTTGTCCACCGGGTTCGGTCCGCCGCGTTCGGTCCGTCGGGTTCGGTCCGTCGGGTTCGGTCCACCGGGTTCGGTCCGTCGCCGGCTCCGTAGACTTCGCCGGATGAGACGGGACCGCGTACCGCGCAGGCTGACGGTGGAGTCCACGGTGTGGCTGTGGACGGTCGGGCACCACCACACCCCGGACTGCCTGACGTTCCTCACCCTGCGCCGCGCCGAGGACCGTCACACCCAGCTCCGTCTGGTCTTCCGGAAGGGTCCGGGCCGCATCGTGTCCGGCTACCCCTTCGGCGCCGGTGACATCGCCTCGACCGCCGGCGCCATCCTCAACCTGAACGAACCGGGCGTCGCACGCCGCTTCCTCGACGAGGCCGAGGCCCGCGGCCTGCTCCCGACCGCCCACGGCATCCACGACCAGGACGGCTGGCCCCTCTACGACACCCTGACGAGCACGACGAACTAGCTCCAGCGGCCCGTGCGCCCCAGGACGAGCGCCGTCGCCGCCGTGCCCGCCGTCGACGTCCGCAGCACGCTCCGGCCGAGCCGGTACGGCTTCGCACCGGCCGCCTCGAATGCCGCGAGCTCCTCCGGGGAGACCCCGCCCTCGGGGCCGACGACCAGCACGATCGAGCCCTTCTCGGGGAGTTCGGCGGTGGCGAGCGCGCCGCTCGGGTGGTCGCGGTCCTCGTGCAGCACGGCCGCGAAATCGGCGCCGGCGAGCAGCGCGGCTACCTGCTTGGTCGTCATCAGGTCCGCGACCTCGGGGAACCGGGAGCGGCGCGACTGCTTCCCGGCCTCGCGCGCGGTGGACCGCCACTTGGCGAGCGCCTTGAGGCCCCGGTCGCCCTTCCACTGGGTGATGCAGCGGGAGGCGGCCCACGGCACGATCGCGTCCACCCCGGTCTCCGTCATGGTCTCGACGGCGAGTTCGCCCCGGTCGCCCTTGGGCAGCGCCTGGACGACGGTGACGCGGGGCTCCTCCTCGGGGTCCTCGTGGACCTCGTCGACCCGCACGGTGAGCTGGTCCTTGCCCTCGGCGGCCAGCACCACGCACGCGGCCCAGCGGCCCAGGCCGTCGGCGAGGACGAGCTCCTCGCCCTCCCGCAGCCGCTTCACGGAGACGGCGTGGCGGCCCTCCGGGCCGTCCAGGAGAAAGCTCCCGGGGCCGGGAACGGCGTCGACGACGAAGACGGGTGCGGTCATGAGGCGCTCCTGTGGGGCAGCTCGGAGAGAGCGGTGTCGAGTTCGGCGGCCAGCACCTCGACCAGCTGCCCGGCGGGGAGTTCGCGGGCGAGCCGGTGGCCCTGACCGGCCCACAGGGCCATGCCCTGGGCGTCGCCCGCGGTGGCGGCGGCCTTCCGGATCGGGGCGGTGAGGTGGTGGATCTCGGGGTAGGCGGCGGGGGCGTACGGCCCGTGCTCGCGCATGAAGCGGTTGACGAGGCCGCGTGCCGGTCGCCCGGTGAAGGCCCGGGTGAGGGCGGTCCGGGTGTACAGCGGGTCGGTCAGGGCCCGCTTGTGCAGCGGGTGGGCGCCCGACTCGGGGCAGCAGAGGAAGGCCGTGCCGAGCTGGGCGGCGTCCGCCCCGGCGGCCAGGGCGGCGGCGATCTGCGCGCCGCGCATGATGCCGCCGGCGGCGACGATCGGCAGGGCGACGCTCTCGCGGACCAGGCTGAGCAGGGCGAGCAGTCCGGTGCCCGGGGCGTCGTCGGCGGGGTCGTCGCGGAACGTGCCCTGGTGTCCACCCGCCTCGGCGCCCTGCACGCAGACGGCGTTCGCCCCGGCCTGCTGGGCGGCGAGGGCCTCCTCCGCGGAGGTGACGGTCACGATCGTGAACGTTCCCACACGCGCGAAGGAGGCGAGGGCCTCGGGCGCGGGACAGCCGAAGGTGAAGGAGACCACGCGGACCGGGTCCTCCAGGAGGATCGCCAGCTTGGCGTCGTACGCGTCGTCACGGCAGTCGTCGGTCTCGCCCAGCGGGGTCTCGTACCAGGTGGCCTCGCCCGCGAGCTGATGCCGGTAGACCTCGACGGAGGCGGGGTCGGCCGGCCTGCCGGACTCCGGCAGGAAGAGGTTGACGCCGAAGGGGCGTGCGGTGAGCCCACGCACCTGCTTGATCTCCTGGTAGAGACCTCCGGCCGTCTTGTACCCGCCGGCCAGGAAGCCGAGCGCCCCGGCCGCGCACACGGCTCCGACCAGCTCGGGAGAGGAGGCGCCACCCGCCATGGGGGCCTGCACGATCGGAAACCGAGAGAGATCGTTCAGTGCGGTCGTGGACATATGGGCATCGTGCCATGCCCCTGCTTCCGGGCCGAATCCGTACGTCAGGTACGGAGCGGGGCGCGTTCTGGGTACCCGCGGTACGCGAAGGGCGGCACACGCACCCAAGCGTGTGGCGCCCAACCCGTAAAACGACAAACGCCCGGGATAACCCCCCGT
>NZ_JBHTSA010000009.1:56011-136142 GCF_042795405.1 Streptomyces sp. NPDC056480
TGTGGCTCCCGGGGTTAGGCTAGGGGCGACACACGCACGATCGCGTGTGCCGCCCTTCCGTACAACGGACAACGGCGCTGTCTACCGCCCGTTGAACGCGTCCTTCAACCGCGAGAACAGCCCCTGCTGCCCCGGCTGACTGTGCTGACCCGGGGGGCCGACCCCCGGACCCCCAGCAGAGCGCCTACCGCCCGTTGAACGCGTCCTTCAACCGCGAGAACAGCCCCTGCTGCCCCGGCTGACTGTGCTGACCCGGGGGGCGACCCCCGGACCCCCAGCAGAGCGCCTACCGCCCGTTGAACGCATCCTTCAACCGCGAGAACAGCCCCTGCTGCCCCGGCTGGAACTGCCCCGTGGGCCGCTCCTCGCCGCGCAGCTTGGCCAGTTCGCGCAGGAGGCGCTCCTGCTCCGCGTCGAGCTTGCCCGGGGTCTGCACCTCGACGTGCACGATCAGGTCGCCCCGGCCGTTGCCGCGCAGATGCGTGACGCCGCGGCCGTGCAGCGGGATCGACTGGCCGGACTGCGTGCCCGGCCGGACGTCGATCTCCTCGAGCCCGTCGAGGGTCTGCAGCTGCACCTTGGTGCCGAGCGCGGCCGCCGTCATCGGGAGGGTGACCGTGCAGTGCAGGTCGTCGCCGCGCCGCTGGAAGGTCTCGTGCGGGGTCTCGTGGATCTCGACGTACAGGTCGCCGGCGGGGCCGCCGCCGGGGCCGACCTCGCCCTCGCCCGCGAGCTGGATCCGGGTGCCGTTGTCGACACCGGCCGGGATCTTGACCGTGAGGGTCCGGCGGGACCGGACCCGGCCGTCGCCCGCGCACTCGGGGCACGGGGTCGGGACGACGGTGCCGAAGCCCTGGCACTGCGGGCAGGGGCGCGAGGTCATGACCTGGCCCAGGAAGGACCGGGTGACCTGCGAGACCTCGCCGCGGCCGCGGCACATGTCACAGGTCTGCGCGGAGGTGCCGGGAGCGGCACCCTCGCCCGAGCAGGTCGTACAGACGACCGCCGTGTCGACCTGGATGTCCTTGGTGGTGCCGAAGGCCGCCTCGTTGAGGTCGATCTCCAGACGGATCATGGCGTCCTGGCCGCGGCGGGTCCGCGAGCGCGGGCCGCGCTGCTGGGACGTGCCGAAGAAGGCGTCCATGATGTCGGAGAAGTTGCCGAAGCCACCGGCCCCGAAGCCGCCCGCGCCGCCACCGCCGGAGGCCGAGAGCGGGTCGCCGCCCAGGTCGTAGACCTGCTTCTTCTGCGGGTCCGAGAGGACCTCGTAGGCGGCGTTGATCTCCTTGAAGCGTTCCTGCGTCTTCGGATCGGGATTCACATCCGGGTGCAGCTCGCGCGCGAGCCTCCGGAAGGCCTTCTTGATCTCGTCCTGGGAAGCGTCGCGGCGCACGCCGAGTACGGCGTAGTAGTCCGTGGCCACTTACGACTCCGCCAGGATCTGTCCGACGTAACGTGCCACTGCGCGTACCGCTCCCATCGTTCCGGGGTAGTCCATGCGGGTCGGTCCGACCACGCCGAGTTTGGCGACTGCCTCGCCGCCCGAACCGTAGCCGACCGAGACCACGGACGTGGAGCTCAGCCCCTCGTGGGCGTTCTCGTGCCCGATGCGTACGGTCATGCCCGATTCCTTGGCCTCGCCGAGCAGCTTGAGGAGCACGACCTGCTCCTCCAGAGCCTCCAGGACGGGCCTGATCATCAGGGGGAAGTCGGGTCCGAAGCGGGTGAGATTGGCGGTGCCGCCGATCATCAGCCGCTCCTCGTGCTCCTCGACGAGGGTTTCGAGGAGGGTCGCGAGCACGGTCGAGACCGTGGCGCGGTCCTCGAGCTCCTCGAAGGATTCGGGGAGGTCCTGCACCAGCTGCGGCACGTCGGCGAACCGGCGGCCGACGACCCGGCTGTTGAGCCGGGCCCGCAGGTCGGCGAGCGAGGTCTCGCCGAAGGGCGCGGGGCAGTCGATGACCCGCTGCTCGACCCGGCCGGTGTCCGTGATGAGCACCAGCATCAGGCGGGCGGGGGCCAGCGAGAGCAGCTCCACGTGCCGGACGGTCGAGCGGGTCAGCGAGGGGTACTGGACGACGGCGACCTGACGGGTCAGCTGGGCGAGCAGCCGGACCGTACGGCCGACGACGTCGTCCAGGTCGACCGCGCCGTCGAGGAAGTTGTGGATGGCCCGGCGCTCGGGCGTCGACAGCGGCTTGACGCCGGCGAGCCGGTCGACGAAGAGGCGGTAGCCCTTGTCGGTCGGGATCCGGCCGGCGCTGGTGTGAGGCTGGGCGATGAAGCCCTCCTCCTCCAGGACGGCCATGTCGTTGCGCACGGTGGCGGGCGAGACGCCGAGCTTGTGGCGCTCGGTGAGCGCCTTGGAGCCGACGGGCTCCTCCGTCCCGACGTAGTCCTGGACGATGGCGCGCAGGACTTCGAGTCTGCGTTCGCTGAGCATCGTGCGCACCTCCAGCTGTCGTCGTCGTTCCGGTTGCTCCGCTTTTGGCACTCGCCCTGTTCGAGTGCCAGCGATCCCCCGGCCAGTGTACGGCGGCGGGCGTCGCTCCTGGCAAGGTGGCGACGCCTCCACCGGCTAGCGTCGCGGCATGGACGTGGATTGGGAAGCGTACGGATGGGAGCGGCTCGCGGACGGGGTGGGCCGGCGACGGCTGCCCGGGTGGGACGCCACGGTCGGCCTGGTACTGGGTGAACGGGCGGTGCTGCTGTACGACACGGGCTCCTCGCTCGCGGAGGGCGCCGAGCTGCGGACGGGGATCGCGGACCTCACGGGCGGCCGCAGAGTGACGCACATCGCATTGAGCCACCCGCATTTCGACCACGTTCTCGGCACTGCGGCGTTCTCGGGGGCGGAGGTCTTCGGCGCGGTCGGCTCGGACGAGCTCCTCGGCCGGGTGCGGGACCGGGAGGCGCTGCGCGCGGACGCGGTACGGCACGGGCTCGACGAGGCGGCGGCGACGGAGGCGGTGGACGTCCTGGTGGCCCCGCGGCACGTGGTCTCCGGCGAGTGGACGCTCGACCTGGGAGGCCGGCAGGTCCTCCTGGCGAACGTCGGCCCCGGCCACACGGGCCACGACCTGGTGCTCCTGGTGCCGGGTGAGCGCGAGGTGGTCTTCTGCGGCGACCTGGTCGAGGAGTCGGGCGAGCCGCAGGCGGGCCCGGACGCGATCCCCTCCCGCTGGCCGGACGCGCTCGACCGGCTGCTGCGGCTCGGCGGCGAGGACGCGGTGTACGTGCCGGGGCACGGGGCGGTGGTGGACGCCACGTTCGTACGACTCCAGCGGGAGGAACTGGCAACGCGCTTCTCCGTCGCATAACGTCGCCCGAATGCGCAGCTACAACCCGGACTTGACGCCCCCTTGACCGCATCTCCCGGGGGGCGACCCCCGGACCCCCGGCAGTACCCCCCGACACCGCGCCGCCCTGGACAGGATCGAGCCCATGCGCAGCTACAACCCGGACTTGACGCCCCCTTGGAAGCGCTCGGCGCCCGTTCCCGAGGTCCCGGCCGACCGTGATCTGGTCGTCGAGGAGGTCACGACGGGCTTCTGCGGGGCGGTGATCCGCTGCGAGGCGGGCACGGTGACCCTGGAGGACCGCTTCGGCAAGCACCGCGTGTTCCCGCTGGATCCGCGGGGCTTCCTCCTGGAGGGCCGGGTGGTGACCCTGGTCCGCCCGTCGGCCGGTCCCGCCCGCCCCATCCGTACGGCGTCGGGCTCCGTCGCGGTCCCCGGGGCGCGGGCCCGGGTGGCGCGCGCGGGCCGGATCTACGTGGAGGGCCGCCACGACGCGGAGCTGGTGGAGCGGGTCTGGGGCGACGACCTCCGCATCGAGGGTGTGGTCGTGGAGTACCTGGAGGGCGTCGACGACCTCCCGTCGATCGTCGCGGAGTTCGCCCCCGCCCCGGACGCCCGTCTGGGCGTCCTGGTGGACCATCTGGTCCCGGGTTCGAAGGAGTCGAGGATCGCGGCCCAGGTGACCTCGCCGGACGTGCTGGTCGTCGGCCACCCGTACATCGACGTCTGGGAGGCGGTGAAACCGGCGTCGGTGGGCATCCGGGCCTGGCCGAAGGTTCCCAGGGGCCAGGACTGGAAGACGGGCGTGTGCGAGGCCTTGGGCTGGCCGCCGAACACCGGCGCCGCCTGGCAGCACATCCTGTCGAGGGTGACGACGTACAAGGACCTGGAGCCGGAGCTGCTGGGCCGGGTGGAGGAACTGATCGACTTCGTGACGGCGCCGTAGGGGCGTTCCGCTCCTGGTGACGGGGTGCCCCGGCGGGACGCGGTCCGGTAGCGTGCGCGGCATGTCGAGCCCCGAGTCGGACACGTCGGGGGCTTTCGGTCACGCCGTCAGCCCCCTGGACCCCCGAGTTCTCACGGACCACTGAGTCCGCTCCGTACGGCCCTCCCTGTGGTCGTACGGGCCACTGGTTCGCTCCGTACGGCCCCTGCGGTCGTACGGACCGCCGGGTTCGCTCCGTACGGCCCTCGCGGTCGTACGGATCGCTGGGTTCGAAGTCCCTGCCGCCCTGCCCGCCCGCCGCCCCTCCGCGGCCGGACGCGTGGGCCCGTGGGTGCTGACCGCGGTGACGAGATGCCTCTGTCGTCGTTTCCTCACCCCGGAGCCACTCGATGCCCCTCCCGCTTCTTCTGCTCGCCCTGGCGGTCTTCGCCATGGGCACATCCGAGTTCATGCTCGCCGGCCTCGTGCCGGACATCGCCTCCGACCTCGGCGTCACGGTCGGGAGCGCGGGTCTGCTCACCTCGGCCTTCGCCGTCGGAATGATCGTCGGCGCGCCGCTCCTGGCCGCGCTCGCCCGCGCCTGGCCGGTCCGGGCGAGCCTGCTCGGGTTCGTCCTCGTGTTCGCCGCGGCGCACGTCCTGGGCGCCGTCACCGGCAGCTTCGCCGTCCTGTTCGCCACCAGGGTGGTCGCGGCCCTCGCGAACGCCGGGTTCCTCGCCGTCGCCCTGACCACCGCCACCCGGCTCGTGCCGCCGGACCGGAAGGGGCGCGCGCTCGCCGTGCTGCTGTCGGGCACGACGCTGGCCACCATCGCCGGAGTCCCCGCGGGGTCGCTGCTCGGCACGCTGATCGACTGGCGGGCCACGTTCTGGGCCGTCGCCGCCCTCTGCCTGCCCGCGGCCCTCGGCGTGCTCCGGGGCATCCCGGCGCGGCCCGCGCGGGAGGGCACGGCCGAGGGGCCGGACCTGCGCGCGGAGCTGGCGCGGCTCAGGCGTCCGCGGCTGCTCCTGGTGATGCTGCTCGGCGCCCTGGTGAACGCGGCGACCTTCGCGAGCTTCACCTTCCTGGCGCCCGTCGTGACCGGCACCGCCGGGCTCGGCGAGCTGTGGGTCCCGGTGGCCCTGGTCCTCTTCGGGCTCGGCTCCTTCGCCGGGATCACCCTCGCGGGGCGGTGGTCCGACCGCTACCCGGGCCTGGTGGTCGCGGTGGGCGGTCCGCTGCTGCTCGTCGGCTGGCCGGCCCTGGCCGTGCTGGCCGAGCAGCCGGCCGCGCTGCTGGGCCTCGTGTTCCTGCAGGGCATGGCGTCGTTCGCGCTGGGCGGCACGCTGATCGCCCGGGTGCTCTACGAGGCCGCGGGAGCCCCCACCATGGCCGGCTCCTACGCGACCGCCGCGCTCAACGCCGGGGCCGCGACGGGACCGCTCGTCGCCGCCCTCGCCCTCCGGACCGGAGCGGGCACGCTCGGCCCGCTGTGGGCGAGCGGCCTCCTGGTCCTGGGCGCGCTGCTCGTCGCCCTGCCGTCCCGCAGGGTGCTCACGGCGTCCTAGGGGTGTCCGGCCGGGGTCCGGTGCGATCCGCGCCGGACTAGTCCACGAGGTCCCGCACCACCGCGTCCGCGAGCAGCCGTCCGCGCAGGGTCAGGACCGCCCGCCCCGCAGCGTACGGCCCGGCGTCGAGCAGCCCGTCGGCGAGGGCCTTGCGGGCGGCGGCGAGGCCCGCCGGCTTGAGGAGGGACAGCTCGACGCCCTCCTTGAGCCGCAGCTCCAGGAGCACGCGCTCGACTCTGCGGTCCTCGTCGGAGAGCAGCTCCCGTCCGGCCCCCGGCGACCTCCCCGCGGCCAGCGCGGCGGCGTACGCACCGGGATGCTTCACGTTCCACCAGCGGACGCCGCCGACGTGGCTGTGGGCGCCGGGGCCCGCGCCCCACCAGTCGGCCCCGCGCCAGTACAGCTCGTTGTGGAGGCAGCGCCCGGCCTCGGAGGTGGCCCAGTTGGAGACCTCGTACCAGTCGAAGCCGGCCCCGGAGAGGACGTCCTCGGCGATCAGGTACCGGTCGGCGTGGACGTCGTCGTCGGTCATGGGGACCTCGCCGCGACGGATGCGCCGCGCCAGCTGGGTACCCTCCTCGACGATCAGGGCGTAGGCGCTGATGTGGTCGGGCCCGGCGCCGATGGCCGCGTCGAGCGAGGCCCGCCAGTCGTCGTCGGTCTCGCCGGGGGTGCCGTAGATCAGGTCGAGGTTGACGTGCTCGAACCCGGCGGCCCGCGCCTCGCCGACGCAGGCCTCGGGGCGGCCCGGGGTGTGCGTCCGGTCGAGGATCTTCAGGACGTGCTGCTTGGCGCTCTGCATGCCGAAGGAGATCCGGTTGAAGCCACCGGCCCGCAGCTCCGCCAGATAGGCCGGGTTCACCGAGTCGGGGTTGGCCTCGGTCGTCACCTCGGCGTCGTCGGCGAGCCCGAACTCCTCGCGGACGGCGCCCAGCATCCGTACGAGATCACCGGCGGCGAGCAGCGTCGGCGTGCCGCCGCCCACGAAGACGGTCCGCACCGGACGCGGGTCGTCCCCGAGCACCTTGCGGGCGAGCCGGATCTCCTCGACGACCTGCTCGGCGTAGTTGTCCCGGGAGGCGAGCACGCCACCGGTCCCCCGCAGCTCACTGGCCGTGTAGGTGTTGAAGTCGCAGTACCCGCAGCGCGTCGCGCAGTACGGCACGTGCAGATAGAACCCGAGCGGCCGCTCCCCCGCCCCTTCGAGGGCGTGCGGGGGCAGCGCCCCGTCGTCGGGAACGGACTCACCATCGGGCAGTACGGAAGGCATGAGCCCCATTGTCCCGTACTGCCCGAGGTGAACGCCCGGCCTGTGGACAACCTCTCCACAGGGGCGAGGGCCGCGTCCGCGGCGGCGGGGGTCAGGACTCCCGCGACCCCGCGTACATCTCCTCGATGAGCCCCTTGTACTCGCGCTCCACCACCGGCCGCTTCAGCTTCAGGGACGGGGTCAGCTCGCCGTGCTCGATGTCGAGGTCGCGCGGCAGCAGGCGGAACTTCTTGATCGTCTGCCAGCGCTGGAGACCCTCGTTGAGGCGGTCGACGTAGCCCTGGACCATCGCGACGGTCTGCGGGGCCGCGACGACCTCGGCGTACGGCTTGCCCGCGAGGTCGTGCTCGGCGGCCCAGCCGAGGAGGGTGGGCTCGTCGAGGGCGATCAGAGCGGTGCAGAAGTTCCGGTCGGCGCCGTGGACGAGGATGTTCGAGACGAACGGGCAGACGGCCTTGAACTGGCCCTCGACCTCGGCCGGCGCGATGTACTTGCCGCCGGACGTCTTGATCAGGTCCTTCTTGCGGTCGGTGATCCGCAGGTAGCCGTCGGCGGACAGCTCGCCGATGTCACCGGTGTGGAACCAGCCGTCGGACTCCAGGACCTCGCTCGTCTTCTCCGGCAGGCCGTGGTAGCCCTCCATGACGCCGGGGCCGCGGAGCAGGATCTCGCCGTCGTCGGCGATCCGGACCTCGGTGCCGGGGAGCGGCTTGCCGACGGTGCCGGTGCGGTAGGCCTCGCCGGGGTTGACGAAGGAGGCGGCGGACGTCTCGGTGAGTCCGTAGCCCTCCAGGATGTGGATGCCGGCGCCGGCGAAGAAGTAGCCGATCTCGGGGGCGAGCGCGGCGGATCCGGAGATGCACGCGCGCAGGTTGCCGCCGAAGGCCTCGCGGATCTTGGCGTAGACGAGGGCGTCGGCGACCTTGTGCTTGGCGGTGAGGCCGAAGGGCGCGGAGGCGGTCCCGGTGCGGCGGAAGTTGTCCTGGCTGGCCTTGGCGTAGTCGCGGGAGACGCCGGCCGCCCACTGGAAGATCTTGTACTTGGCTCCGCCGGCGGCGCGGGCCTTGGCGGCGACGCCGTTGTAGACCTTCTCGAAGATGCGGGGCACGGCCGCCATGTAGGTCGGCTGGACGACCGGCAGGTTCTCGATGATCTTGTCGACGCGGCCGTCGACCGCGGTGACGTGCCCGACCTCGATCTGGCCCGAGGTGAGGACCTTGCCGAAGACGTGGGCGAGCGGCAGCCACAGGTACTGGACGTCGGCCTGGGTGACGAGACCGGTGGCGGCGATGGCCTTGGCCATGTACGACCAGTTGTCGTGCGGGAGGCGGACGCCCTTGGGGCGGCCCGTGGTGCCCGAGGTGTAGATGAGGGTGGCGAGCTGCGTGGCGGTGATCGCCGCGACCCGCTCCTTGACGGCCTCGGGGTGCTTCTCCAGATAGGCCTTGCCGCGCGTCTCCAGCTCGGCGAGCGTGAGGACGAACTCGCCGTCGCTCTCCACGCCGGTGGCGTCGATGACGACGACATGGCGGAGGTTCGGCAGCTCGGCGCGGCGCTCGACGGCCTTCGCGAGCTGGGCGGCGTCCTCGGCGATCAGGACCCGCGACTCGGAGTCGGAGAGGATGAACGCCGACTCCTCGGCGTTGGTCTGCGGGTAGACCGTGGTGGTCGCGGCGCCCGCGCACATGACACCGAGGTCGGCGAGGATCCACTCGACCCGGGTGGCGGACGCGAGGGCGACCCGCTCCTCGGACTCGACGCCGAGGTCGACGAGGCCGGCGGCGATCGCGTAGACGCGCTCGGCGGCCTGCCCCCAGCTGAGCGACTTCCAGTCGTCCGGGCCGGTGCCGGAGGCGGCGGGCACCGGGTACCGGTACGCCTCCGCATCCGGAGTCCGCTCGACGCGCTCAAGGAAGAGGGACGCCACGGAGGGCGGCCGGTTCTCGATCTGGGTCTGTGTGTCGCTCACGACGTCCTCCGGGCGGCGGCGGTGCCTTCTGGTGGTTCGTAACTAACTGGCGAGTAACCTTCGAGCCGGGATCAGAGTAAAGGCCCGAGGTCCGGCGCGTAAGGGCCTACGGGGCGCCGCTTCATAACGAACGGGCCCACGCGCACCTGGCGCGTGGACCCGTTGCATGCACAGGACAGCTACGTGGGGCGCCCTGCTCTACTTCTTCTTGCCGGAGGACTCGTCGCTCGACAGAACGGCGATGAAGGCCTCCTGGGGCACCTCCACCGAGCCGACCATCTTCATGCGCTTCTTGCCTTCCTTCTGCTTCTCGAGCAGCTTCCGCTTACGGGAGATGTCACCGCCGTAGCACTTGGCGAGGACGTCCTTGCGGATGGCGCGAATGGTCTCGCGGGCGATCACCCGGGAGCCGATCGCGGCCTGGATCGGCACCTCGAAGGCCTGCCGCGGGATGAGCTCGCGCAGCTTGGCGACGAGCCGCACGCCGTAGGCGTACGCGGCGTCCTTGTGGGTGACGGCCGAGAAGGCGTCGACCTTGTCGCCGTGCAGCAGGATGTCGACCTTGACCAGGCTGGACGCCTGCTCGCCGGTGGGCTCGTAGTCGAGGGAGGCGTAACCGCGCGTCTTGGACTTCAGCTGGTCGAAGAAGTCGAAGACGATCTCGGCGAGGGGCAGGGTGTAGCGGATCTCGACCCGGTCCTCGGAGAGGTAGTCCATGCCGATCAGGGTGCCGCGACGGGTCTGGCACAGCTCCATGATCGCGCCGATGAACTCACTGGGGGCGAGGATCGTGGCGCGTACGACGGGCTCGTACACATCGTTGATCTTGCCCTCGGGGAACTCGCTCGGGTTGGTGACCGTGTGCTCGCTGCCGTCCTCCATGACCACGCGGTAGACCACGTTGGGGGCGGTGGCGATGAGGTCGAGGCCGAACTCGCGCTCGAGCCGCTCGCGGATGACGTCGAGGTGGAGCAGACCGAGGAAGCCGACGCGGAAGCCGAAGCCCAGCGCGGCGGAGGTCTCCGGCTCGTAGACCAGCGCGGCGTCGTTGAGCTGCAGCTTGTCGAGGGCCTCGCGGAGGTCCGGGTACTCCGAGCCGTCCAGCGGGTAGAGGCCCGAGAAGACCATCGGCTTCGGGTCCTTGTAACCGCCGAGAGCCTCGGTGGCGCCCTTGTTCAGGGAGGTGATCGTGTCACCGACCTTGGACTGGCGGACGTCCTTCACGCCGGTGATGAGGTAGCCCACCTCACCGACGCCGAGACCGTCGGAGGGCGTCATCTCCGGAGACGAGACACCGATCTCGAGCAGCTCGTGGGTGGCGCCGGTCGACATCATCTTGATGCGCTCGCGCTTGTTCAGCTGACCGTCGACCACTCGCACATAGGTCACGACACCGCGGTACGAGTCGTACACGGAGTCGAAGATCATCGCGCGGGCGGGCGCGTCGGCCACACCGACAGGGGCGGGAACGTCCCGGACGACCCGGTCGAGCAGCGCGTCGACACCGACGCCGGTCTTCGCGGAGACCTTGAGGACGTCCTCCGGCTGGCAGCCGATGAGGTTGGCCAGCTCCTCGGAGAACTTCTCCGGCTGGGCGGCCGGCAGGTCGATCTTGTTCAGCACGGGAACGATCGTGAGGTCGTTCTCCATGGCCAGGTAGAGGTTGGCCAGCGTCTGCGCCTCGATGCCCTGGGCCGCGTCGACCAGCAGGACCGTGCCCTCACAGGCGGCGAGCGACCGGGACACCTCATAGGTGAAGTCGACGTGCCCAGGGGTGTCGATCATGTTCAGGATGTGCGTGTCGCCCTGACCCGGACCCTCGGTCGGCGCCCACGGCAGCCGGACCGCCTGGGACTTGATCGTGATGCCGCGCTCCCGCTCGATGTCCATGCGGTCGAGGTACTGGGCACGCATCTGCCGCTGGTCGACCACACCGGTCAGCTGGAGCATCCGGTCGGCGAGCGTGGACTTGCCGTGGTCGATGTGCGCGATGATGCAGAAGTTGCGGATCAGAGCCGGGTCGGTACGGCTCGGCTCGGGCACGTTGGTAGGAGTCGCGGGCACGCAGGGTCTCGTCTCGGGGCGATGTCGGATCGATACGTAGGCTCCATGGTCCCATGCCCGTCGCCCTGCGCCCGGTTTGGGCGGGCACGAGAGTGGCTGATACTGTGGACAGCTGTGTCTCGTGTGCCCTCTCAGCCTGCGAGACGCATCCAGAAGGAACATCGAACCTGTAAAGGCTCTTTTCGTGGCGAACATCAAGTCCCAGATCAAGCGGAACAAGACGAACGAGAAGGCGCGCCTGCGCAACAAGGCCGTCAAGTCCTCGCTCAAGACCGCGATCCGCAAGGCCCGCGAGGCCGTCGCCGCGGGTGACGTCGAGAAGGCCACCGTGGCTTCCCGCGCCGCCTCCCGCGCGCTCGACAAGGCTGTCTCGAAGGGCGTCATCCACAAGAACGCCGCCGCCAACAAGAAGTCGGCGCTGGCCACCAAGGTTGCCGCTCTCCAGGGCTGAGCTCTGATGTAACCGGCCGCACGGGACCCAGCGGGCCCTCTCTCCCGCTCCCACCCGGCCACCAGGACTCGCACGCGGACGCGTTCGCCACGCGGGTGCGAGCCCACCAGCTCGAACACCGAAGGCCCCACCACCTCCTTCCCCAGGAGTGGCGGGGCCTTCGGCATACCCCAGCACACGAGACGCCCCCGCCCCCGGCCCGTGGAACACCCGACGACGGGCCAACGGACTACAAGAACACAAGCCCCAGAAGCCCAGAGACGCAGCCTGAAACGAGGCCCGGGCGCGAAGCTTCAGAGGACATCCGAGGCGGGGGGCGAAGCACAGCCCCCGCAGGGGGTCCGGGGGCCGGATCCCCAGGGGGGTTCGAGGGCCGAGGCCCGAGGGGGCTAGGGCGGGCCCCCGGCGGGGTCCGGCCGGGGGCACAGCCCCAGGCGGGTCTGGGGACGCAGCCCCAGGCAAGGTCCGGGGCGGAGCGCCAAGGCGGGTCCCGGGCCGCAGTCCCAAGGCGGGTCCAGGGGCACAGTCCCAGACAAGGTCCGGGGGCGGAGCGGCGGCCGGGTCCGGGGGCGAAGCGCCACGCGGGGTCCAGGGGCGGAGCCCCGAGGGGGTCCAGGGGCGCAGCCCCAGGCGGGGTCCGGGGGCGCAGCCCCAGGCGGGGTCCGGGGGCGCAGCCCCAGGCGGGGTCCGGGGGCGCAGCCCCAGGCGGGGTCCGGGGGCGGAGCCCCCGGGAGTCTCTTCCTCACCCACCACCAGCCCCCGGCAGGGTTTCGGGAAGGGGTGGGGTGGGGGATTCCGCCCCGGCACCAGCCACCGGCCACCCCGCACGCACAACCGGCCCCCGACCCCCAGCACGGCCCCCACGCAGCCCGCCCGACCACGGGCACGGGCGCACGGACACAGGCACGGTCACGGGCACGGGGCACAGGCACAGGCCAACGCCCCGCCACCCCCACCCCCAACCGCTACCCGCCCGCCCGCATCCTCGCCGCCCGGGCCACCGCGACCACCGCCTTCTCCAGGGCGTACTCGGGATCGTCCCCGCCGCCCTTCACCCCCGCGTCCGCCTCCGCGATCGCCCGCAGCGCGAGCGACACCCCGTCGGGGGTCCAGCCCCGCATCTGCTGCCGTACGCGGTCGATCTTCCACGGCGGCATACCCAGCTCCCGCGCCAGATCCGCCGGCCGCCCGCCCCGCGCCGACGACAGCTTGCCGATCGCCCGTACGCCCTGCGCCAACGCGCTCGTGACGAGCACCGGCGCGACCCCGGTCGAGAGCGACCACCGCAGGGCCTCGAGGGCCTCCGCCGCACGTCCCTCGACCGCGCGGTCCGCGATGTTGAAGGAGGAGGCCTCGGCACGGCCGGTGTAGTACCGCCCGACGACGGCCTCGTCGATCGTCCCGTCCACGTCGGACGTGAGCTGCGTGACCGCGGACGCGAGCTCCCGCAGATCACTGCCGATGGAGTCGACGAGCGCCTGACAGGCCTCGGGCGTGGCCGAACGCCCCAGCGTCCGGAACTCCTGCCGTACGAACGTCAGCCGCTCCGCCGGCTTCGTCGTCTTCGGGCAGGCCACCTCCCGCGCCCCCGCCTTGCGCGCCGCGTCGAGCAGCCCCTTGCCCTTGGCGCCGCCGGCGTGGAGCAGGACGAGTGAGATGTCCTCGACCGGGTCGTCGAGATACGCCTTGACGTCCTTGATCGTGTCGGCGGACAGGTCCTGGGCGTTCCGCACGACCAGCACCTTGCGCTCGGCGAACAGCGAGGGGCTGGTGAGCTCCGCCAGCGAACCGGGCTGGAGCTGGTCGGGCGCGAGGTCGCGCACGTCCGTGTCGGCGTCGGCGGCACGCGCGGCCGCCACCACCGCCTGGACGACACGGTCGAGGAGCAGGTCCTCCTGCCCCACGGCGAGCGTCACGGGGCCGAGGAGGTCGTCGGGGGAAGTCTTTCTGGTGGCCATCGCGGTCCAGCATCCCACGGACCACTGACAGGACGGCGATGCCCGAGAATGGCGGGGTGAGTGAACGACACGTACTGGTACTCCCCGACCGCGACGCCGCCGAGGAGGTCGCCGGGGAACTCCCCGACCGTTTCGGCGTCGCCGAGGAACCCCAGCTCGTACGGGACTCCCTGGCCGGGGAGGACGACGCCGAGGACGCCCAGTGGCTGGTGGTCGTCGAGGACCCGGACGGCAGGCTCGACCCGACGGCACTGGACTCCCTCGCGGCGGAGTACGAGGGCTGGCTGGAAGCCCCGTAGGCGCGGCTGGGCGAGGCTGAGCCCAACCGAGCCCAGCCAGCCGGCCGGCCCAGGCCTGCCCCGGCCTACGCCCCGCCGCAGGGGCGACCCCTCAGCCCCTCCCCGCCTTGGGCACGATCTGCACGTCCAGATCGATGCTGATGCTCGAACCCACCGCCGCGATCCCCCGCGCCAGCAGCGTCTGCCAGGTGAGCGTGAAGTCCTCCCGGTGCAGCTCGGTGGTGGCCCGGCAGGCGCACCGGGTCTCGCCCTCCAGGCCGCTCCCGAGGCCCAGGTACTGGGTGTCGAGGGTGACCGTGCGGCTCACCCCGTGGAGGGTGAGCGCCCCGGTGACGGCCCAACGGCTGCCGCCCTTGTGCGTGAAGCGCTCACTGAAGAACTCCAGCGTCGGGTACGCGCCGACGTCGAGGAAGTCGCCGGACCGCAGATGGTCGTCGCGCATCTGCACCCCGGTGTCGATGGAGGCCGCGTCGATGACGACGTGCATCGCGGAGCGCTCCACGCGGTCGCCGATCCGGACCGCGCCTGCGAAGCTGTTGAACCGGCCGTGGATCCGCGCGAGCCCGATGTGGCGGGCGGTGAAGCCGATCTGGGAGTGCGTCGGGTCGATCTCCCAGTCGCCGGGCTCGGGGAGCTGCGGCTGCGGGGCGATCTGGAGCAGCACGTCGTCGAGGCCGGTGTGGCCGCCCTCGGTGACGACGGCCCTGCCGTGGTGCGGCGTGTAGCCCTCGGCGGTGACCGCGAGCCGGTACTCGCCCGCCGGCACGGTCGCGAGCGCCGTGCCGTACGGGTCGGTCTCACCGGCGATCACCTTGCGTCCGGCGGCGTCGCTGAGGACGAACTCGGCCTGACGGACCGGTTCGTGCACGGGGTCGAGCACCCGGCAGCTCAGCATCCCCGCCGAGGCGGGGACGGTGAGACCGGCGAGCGGGCCGCCCCGTACAGCGCCCGCCGCCCGCTTCCCGAAGAGACGATCGAACATTCTTCACGCACCCCCGTGCGACTCGTTCACTATGCAACGAAGTCGTATTCGATCACCGTGGGTGCGTTCGACGCAAACCGGTCATGAGGTGGACAAGCGTTACCGAGGGTTTGAATCGGAAATTCCACCGCGAACCACCGGCAGCGCGTCGAGCTCGATCCCGAAGAGATCCCGGTACGCGCCCCGCACCTCGTCCTCGCTCTCGAGGATCCGCTCGTCACGCTCGCCCTTGGCCCGCGTGATCAGCTTCCGGTCGCTGAGGGTGATCCGGCCCTCCTCGGTGAGCAGGGAACAGACGAGACCGCGCGGGAAGTGCGAGTCGGGCGAGGTCTGGTGGTACCAGGCACCGGCCGTGAAGTCGGCTAGCCGGCGCGGCCGGAGCTCGATCCGGTACTGCGGCTTCCCGTCCCGCAGCACGTCCACGTCGCCCTCGGCGGTGTCCACGAGCCGGAAGACCCCGCCCGGGTCCGTCTGGTCGCCTCGTTCTTCGTAGCGGAGCGGGAAGTGGCTGTGGTCACCGAAGCCGACGTCGGCGAGCCACCGCTCCCCGTCCACCGTCTCCACGAGCAGCGCCATGTGGTCGTACGGGATGCCCGGCTTCCCCTCCGGCCCGAAGACCCGCGCCTGAAGCAGCGACACCCGGTAGCCGAGCCCCCGCAGCAGAACGGCGAACGCCGTGTTGACCTCGTAGCAGAACCCTCCCCGGTGCGCGCCGATCACCTTGCCGAGCAGCGCCTTCTCCTCCAGGACGATGTCCTCGCCGAGGTGGATCGAGAGGTTCTCGAACGGCACGGTGCGCAGATGACGCAGATGAAGATCGCGCAGTGCCTCGGCGTCCGCCCGGTCCGGCCGCTCCGCGTCGATGCGCCGCAGATAGGCCGCGACGTCCCCCGGCGTGGGGGCGAAGGACTCGGAGGGAACGGGAGACCCGGAAGAAACGGAGGGCTCGGAGAGAACAGAGGGTTCGGAAGGAACGGGGGGCTCGGCGGGAACGGGAGCCGTCGGTCGCGTCGTCATGCCGTCAGTCTGCCCGGTCAGCCCTGCCCTCCCCCCGGCTGTCCGACCGGCTCCGACTCCTCCTTCGGAGAGGGCAGTTCCCGCATCCGCGGCAACGGCGAGGGCAGCACCCACAGCACGGCGAACACGGCCCCGACGGTGGCGATCCACAGCGTCGGGCGCAGCCCGATCGCGGTCCCGAGGAATCCGCCGACGAGCGCGCCGAGCGGACGGAATCCGTGGTTGAGCGTCCGGAAGGCGCCCATGACCCTGGCCCGCACGGCGTCGGGTATCAGCGCCATCTGGAACGATCCCGCCGCGATGTCGACGATCATCACGCCGACGCAGGAGAGGAACTCGGCCAGGAACAGCACGAACACCACGAGCGCCACGGGACCGTCGGCCAGGGGTATCAGGATCAGGGGCAGGGTGAATCCGAGGAAGCCGGCGACGAGCGAGCCCCCGATGCCGATCCGCCGGACGACCGCCCCGCTGACGACCGCCCCGAGGAGGCCGCCCACGGCTCCCGCCCCGAGGATCAGGCCGAGCAGCCCGGCGCTGAGGCCGAGTTCGGTGGTCACGTAGAGCACGAAGAGGGTGTGGAACATGTAGTTGAAGAACTGGACCGTGCCGGAGGCGGCGAACAGCGCCCGCATCGAGCGCTCCCGGACCACCCAGCGCAGCCCTTCGGTGAAGTGTCCCTTGGCCACAGGCGCCGGCGGGGGCTCGACCGGCTTGATCCGGGCCAGGTACCCCGCCGACACGAGATAGGTCAGGGCGTCAGCGACCAGGGCGAAGGGGGCGGTCAGGAACTGCACGAGCAGTCCGCCGATCCCGGGCCCAGCCAGCCAGGCCGTCGAACGGCTGCCGTTCACCAGCGAGTTCGCCTGCACATAGCGCTCGGTGGGCACCAGTGCCACGAAGAGCGTGGTGTTGCAGACCTCGAAGAGCACGGTGAGCGCGCCGATCCCGAAGGCCACCACGTACAGCTGGGTGAGCGTCAGCACGTCGAGCAGATAGGCCACGGGAAGGGTCAGGACCAGCGCCGCCCGCCCGATGTCGGCCGCGATCATCGCCCGTCTGCGATTGGCCTGCCGGTCGGCCCACGCGCCGAACGGCAGGTTGAGCAGGAGCGCGGGAAGGAGCTCGGCGGCCTTGAGCCAGCCCATCGCCGCGGCGTCCGCGCCGAGGACGAGGACGGCGGCGAGCGGAATCGCCATGAGGGATATCTGGTCCCCGGCGAGGGAGATGGTCTGCCCGGTCCAGTAGCGGCGGAAGGTCCGCTCACGCAGGAGCGCCGGTACGCGTTCGACGAGAGCCATCCCGCTCACTCCTTCTCGCTGTCGGGGACGTCCAGATCCAGGTACGCGATCCGCAGGACGCTGACGGGCCTGGCGCCCTCCGGGCGGAGGGACGGGTCGGAGGACCGGGCCTCGTAGGGCCGGAACAGCGCGTCGACGCGCGCGCCGAGGTCGGCGAGCTCCTCGTGGGTGAGATGGAGCAGCGAGTCGCCGAACTGCTCGGCCTCCTGCCACTCCCTCGGCAGCCGGTGCCGGTTCGCCATGGCCCGGGCGACCCGCTCGAAGTACCGCTCGGCGACGGCGGCGCTCAGCGCGTCGGCCGCCTGGGCGATCGACGGGTCCTCGCTGTACTCCGGCCACTCCGTGTACCGGGCCGTGGCCTGCCACGGCTTCTCCCGTCCCCGGCCGCCCGGCGCCTCCTCCACGAGCCCGTACTTGGCGAGTATCCGCAGGTGGTAGGAGCAGCTGGCCACGGACTCGCCGGTCAGTTCGGCGGCCCGGGTGGCGGTGAAGGGGCCGCTGCTCCGCAGCAGCCCCACCAGCGACATCCGCAGAGGGTGGGCGTAGGCGCGCAGGGCGCGCGGGTCGGTGAGTCGGATACTGCGGGGCTGCTCGCCCTCGGGCTGCGGGTCGATGATCTCCTCCGGCATGATGAAAAGGTATCTTTAGAAAGACTTCTTTACAAGAGTTCTCTTCGTCGGCGGGTCACCCTCCCCCCGGCACGGCCGCGAGTCCCGGCCCCGCCCCGACGACCGCGATCGCACCGTCACGGTCCGTCCGCAGCACCCGCGCCCCACCGGCCCGCAACGACTCCACCGTCCGGGGCGAGGGATGCCCGTACGGGTTGTCCCGCCCCGTCGACACCAGCGCGAGCCGCGGCCGCACGGCCCGTATCAGCCCCGGGTCCTGATGCGCGGAGCCATGGTGGGCGACCTTGAGCACGTCCACCGGACCGAGCCCCGGATGAGCCCGCAGCAGCCCCCGCTGGGCCGGCGGCTCCAGATCACCGAGCAGCAACAGCGTCAGCCCACCGGCGGCCCTGACGAGCAGCGCGACACTGGCGTCGTTCGCCCCACCTGAGCCCGCCGCCGCCCGCCCGCCCCCGGCCGCCCCGCCGACGGCCCCACCGACGCCGGCCACCGCCCCACCTGACGTCGGCCAGAGCACGGTCCACTCCAGCCCGCCGATCCTGCGCCGCTCCCCCGGCCCCGCGCGGATCAGCGGCACCCCCGCGGCCGCCGCCGTCCTCCGTACGAACGCCGCCTGGGCCGGCGGTTCCTCGAGAACCGTCGTCTGGATCGCCCCCACCGACCGCCCCCGCAACACCCCGGGCAACCCGGCCACATGGTCCGCGTGGAAGTGGGTCAGCACCAGCAACGGCACCCTGCGCACCCCGAGCTCCCGCAGACACCGGTCCACCGGTACGGGGTCGGGGCCCGCGTCCACCACGACCGCCGCGTCCCCGCCCGCCGCGAGGACCGTCGCATCCCCCTGCCCGACCTCACACATCGCGAACACCCAGCCCCGCGGCGGCCATCCGGTGACCCACCGCGTCAGCGGCACCGGCCGCACCACCACGAGCAGCAGCAGTACGACGACGAGTCCGGCGACCGGCCTCCGGTACGGCAGTCCGCGTGCTGCGAGGACCACCACCCCGGTCACCAGGGCGAGAGCGAACCCGCCCCACCACCCACCGGGCCAGCCCAGCTCAGCCCCCGGCAGCTCGGCACCCGTACGGGCCACCCGCGCGATCCACCCGGCCGGCCACCCCGCCACCCACGCCAGCCCCTCCGCGGCCGGCATCCAGACCGCCGCCACGGCGAGCGCGGCGAAGCCGAACACCGTCGCGGGCGCCACCGCGAACTCGGCGAACAGGTTCGCCGGGATCGCCACCAGGCTCACCCGCGCCGCGAAGACCACCACGATAGGGGCGCACACCGCCTGCGCCGCCAGGGACGCCGCCAACGCCTCCGCCAGACGGTCGGGCACCCCACGCCGCCGCAGCGCCTCGCTCCAGCGTGGTGCCAGCGTCAGCAGTGCCCCGGTGGCGAGGACCGAGAGCAGGAATCCGTAACTCCGCGCGAGCCACGGGTCGTACAGCACCAGGAGCAGTACGGCGGCTGCCAGCGCGGGGATCAGCGATCTCCGCCGGCCGGTGGCGATGGCGAGCAGCACGACAAGCCCGCAGGCCGCGGCGCGCAGCACACTCGGGTCGGGCCGGCAGACCACCACGAAGGCGAGCGTGAGCGCTCCCCCGGCCACCGCCGTGACCCGCAGCGACATCCCCAGCCTGGGCGCGAGCCCACCGCGCTCCACCTGATGCGCCCGCCCGGGACGGCCGACCAGCAGAAGCAGGACGACGGACAGATTGCTTCCCGAGACGGCGAGCAGGTGGGTGAGATCGGTGGCCACGAAAGCGTCCCGCAGGTCGGCCCCGATCCGCGAGGTGTCCCCGACGACCAGACCGGGCAACAGGGCCCGCGCGTCCGGATCGAGGCCGTCCGTCGCCCGCCGCAGGCCGGCGCGCAGCTCCCCCGCCGTCCGCTGCAGCGCGCTCGGCGGGCCGACGATCCGAGGCGGTCCCCCACCGCCGACCTTGAGCACCGCCGCGAAGGGATCGCCGGGGTGCGAGGGCGGCGCGAGCCGGGCACCCACCCTCAGCCGCGTGGAGGGCAGCAGCCGCAGCCACTCCGCCCGCCCCTCCCCGGGCGGCACGATCAGCAGCACCGGCGCCCTCGTCCGGTGGACGGTCCCGTCCGCCCGCTCGGCGCGGGTCACCTCGCCGTCCAGGACGACGGTGACCGGCACCGTCTCGCTGCCCCGCACCCGGGGCCGGGTCAGCCGGGGATCCGAGGTCACCGTCACCTCCAGCTCCGCCCGCGCGTACTCCCGTGCCAGCGCCGGTACGGGACCGCGCCGCAGATCCGCCGTGTGCAGCCCGGCCGACGCGGCCCCGGCGGCGGCACAGAGCAGGACCCCGGCGAACGCCGTTGCCCGTAACCGCCACCCCGGTGTCCCCCGCCAGGTCGGCGCTTCCGTCGCCTCGGCCCTCTCGCCGGGCCAGGCGGTCCCGCCGAACCAGCGCGCCACCACGGGCGTCAGGAGGAGACCGCCTCCCACCAGACAGACCACGACTCCCGCCACCGTCCACCACCCGGGAACCCCCACCGCGATCGCCGCCGCCACCCACACGGCCACCGCGAGCGGCACGAGCCGAAGATCGGCCGGCCCCTCCTCCCCCACGGGCGCCCGCACTCCACGCCCGTCCGCCGCCTGCTCGTCCGCCGCCGTCCCGCCCGACATCGGTTCGTCCGACGTCGGTTCGTCCGACATCGCCTCGTCCGCCGCCGTCCCGCCCGGCTTCACGGCCGCACCAGCCGTTCGAGTTCGGCGAACCGCCGCTCCCCGATGCCGTTGACCTCCCGCAGCTCACCGACCGACCTGAAACCGCCGTGCTCCGCACGATGGTCGACGATGTGCCGGGCAAGGACCGGACCCACGCCCGGCAGCGTGTCGAGCTGCTCGACCGTGGCCGTGCTGAGGCTCAACGGCACCGCCGGCAGACCCCCGCCGGCGCCACCACCCGAACCCGATCCGCCGCCGGAGCCGAGACCTGAGCCCCCGGCCGGCATCCCCGGCAGCCCGACGAGAATTTGCTCGCCGTCGAACAGCACACGGGCCCGGTTGAGTCCGGTGAGATCGGCGTCGGGCTTCGCCCCGCCCGCGGCCCGCAGGGCGTCCGCCACCCGCGAGCCGGCCGGCAACGTCAGCACTCCCGGCCTGCGCACCTTGCCCCCGACATCCACGATCACCCGCGCCCCACCAGCGCCAGATCCCGGACCGGCCCCCGGACCGGACCGCGTCCCGGACCCCACGGGTACGGCGGGTGCGGCGGCGATCGGCGCGGCTCGAACGAGCTCCGGGGCACGCACCGGCTCCGGCCGCCCCGTCCAGAAGTAGCCGCCCGCGAGACCCGCGGCCACGACCAGCACCACCGTCAGCGCGGCCAGCGCCCTCGGTTCGAGACCGATCCGCGTCTGCACCCACACCGGGGTCCGGTCACGCAGCACAGCCGCGAACCGCGCCCGCGCCCCGGGCGGCGAACCCCGATCCCGTACCCCCGACGGAGAACCCCGCTCCTCCGGATCCGCACCCTCGTGCGCCTCCGCCGCGGCCGCCTCCTCCGCTGACGCCGCCACCCCTGTCGCCGCAGCCGGGAACAGCTCGTCCCCACGCCGCCGTACGACAGCCTCGGGAACCGCCTCGGCCCTCCTCACCCGGGTGCGCCTCCTGACCCGCCCAGGAGGCGCACCACGCGCTCCGGGACGGCTCCTCCCGTCGGAGCCCGGCGTCCTGCCGGGGCCGCTGGTCGGAGCGCCCGTCGTGCCGAGAGCGCCGGAGGTCGTCGATGAGATACGTGGACGAAGAGTCATGCGGACGACGGTAGGAATCACCGCCGCACCGTGCGGGACTCACCCACGTTCCGTGGACAGGGCCCACGCTGTGGAGAACTCCGTCACTCCTCCGGGGGACAGCCCCGGATGACGGACCCGTGTTCGGACTCAGCGCGGCGAGACGACGACCGCGAGCAGCCCGGGCCCCGTATGGGCCCCGATGACCGCTCCCACCTCGCTGACATGCAGCTCAGCCACTCCGGGCACCCGCTCCTTCAGCCGGTCGGCGAGCGCGGCGGCCCGCTCGGGCGCGGAGAGATGGTGGACGGCGATGTCGACGGGGCCGGAGCCGGCGCGTTCCACGGCGATCTCCTCGAGCCGGGCGATGGCCTTCGAGGCCGTCCGCACCTTCTCCCGCAGCTCGATCCGTCCGCCGTCGAGTTCGAGGAGCGGCTTCACCGCGAGCGCGGAGCCGAGCAGCGCCTGCGCGGCGCCGATGCGCCCGCCGCGGCGCAGATAGTCCAGGGTGTCGACGTAGAAGTAGGCGGAGGTGCCCGCGGCGCGCTTCTCGGCGGCCGCGACGGCCTCGTCGAGCGATCCGCCGGCCTCGGCGACCTGGGCCGCCGCGAGGGCGCAGAAGCCCAGCGCCATGCCCATCATCCGGGTGTCGACGACCCGCACGGGCACCGGAGCGTCCTTCGCGGCGAGCACGGCCGCGTCGTAGGTCCCGGAGACCTCGGCGGAGAGGTGGAGGGAGACGACGCCCTCCGCGCCGGCTTCCGCGGCCTCGCGGTAGGCCTCGGCGAAGATCTCGGGACTGGGCCGCGAGGTGGTGACGGCCCGCTTCTTCTGCAGGGCCTCGACGAGCGCCTTGGCCGAGACCTCGGTGCCCTCCTCGAGGGCGCGGTCGCCGATGACGACGGTCAGCGGGACCGTGGTGATGGCGTGCCGCTCCCTGGTCTGGTGTGGCAGGTAGGCCGTGGAATCGGTGACGATCGCGACATGCCGGGACATGAGCGGGAGGTTACCCGCCGAGACCGGCGCGCGGCAGCCCGGCCCCCGTCGTGAGCACTCGGACACCACCGAGCGCCCGGCCCGGCCGGAGCCCGGCCGGGCCTCCTCGTCCGCGTCTCCGTCAGGTGGTGGTCTCCGGGCGGGCGGACTTCTCCCACGGATAGGAGGTCAGCCGGGGGTCGGGCGCCGTGATCGCGGGCGGCTCGCCGCCGGCTGCCGACCGCGAACTCCCGGAGGCGGCACCCTGACCACCCGGTACCGAGCTCCCGGAAGCCGCCCCGGGCACCGTCCCCGACACGCCGCCGGTCCCGGAGGTCCCGGGGGTGGTCTCCGGATCCGTCGTCGTCCAGTGCCGCAGCGCACCCGCCTCGACGTCGATCTGGGCGCTGAGCGACGACAGGTCGTCCTCGGCGAACCTGAGGGCCCGCTCCCGGGCCGCCCTGCGCAGTGCGTCGGCCGAGCTGGTGATCCGCTCGGTCCGCGCGGTGAGTTCGGTGAGCTGTCCGGCCACCCAGGACCGGTCGGGCTCCCGCTCGAGACGCTTGAGGTCCTCGTCCAGTTCGAGCCCGTGCGCGCTGAGCCGGTGGAACAGCTCGAGCGACTCCTTCAGCGACGCGTCCTCGCCCACCCCGGCCTGCAGGGCCTCCTGGGTGGCGCGCATCGAGGTGCGCAGCGAGAGCCGCAGTCGGGCCAGCTCGCCCGCCGTCCCGGTCTGGCCGAAGCTCTTGGCCCGCAGCGTGGTGTCCTCGACGGTGCGGCGTGCCTGGTCGATGGTGCGGTCCACGCCGCGCTTGGCGGCCTTGACCGTCTTCACCGTGGCGTAGACCCCCAGCGCCACGAAGGACAAGAAGAGCAGCGCCATGATCGTGATAATCGCGGCTTCCATGTGCGCCCCTCCGGCGTCCGTCCGGTCCCCACGGATGTGGTTCCTCCACGGTAAACGGAACGGGCAGGCCAGGGGTTCCATCGGAACCCCCAACCTGCCCGTAGGGGAAATCCCTATGTGCGTCAGCCGGCGACGATGTTGACCAGCTTCGGCGCCCGCACGATCACCTTGCGGATCTCCGCGCCGCCCAGTGCCGCGACCACGTGCGGGTCGGCCAGCGCCAGCGTCTCGAGCTCCGCGTCGGTGATCGACGGGGCGACCTCCAGGCGGGCCTTGACCTTGCCCTTGATCTGCACGACGCAGGTCACGGTCTCGTCGACGACGTACGCCGGGTCGGCGACCGGGAAGCCCTGGTGGACCACCGAGTCGCTGTGGCCCAGCCTGCGCCACAGCTCCTCCGCGATGTGCGGGGCCAGCGGGGCGACCAGCAGGACCAGCTGCTCGGCGACCGACCGGGAGAGCGCACCGCCGGACTTCGTCAGGTGGTTGTTCAGCTCGGTGATCTTGGCGATGGCGGTGTTGAAGCGCATCGCGACCATGTCCTGGGCGACGCCGTCGATCGCCTTGTGCAGGGCGCGCAGCGTGTCCTCGTCGGCCTCGGTGTCGACGACGGTGACCTCGCCGGTCGACTCGTCGACGATGTTGCGCCACAGCCGCTGCAGCAGCCGGTACTGGCCGATCACCGCGCGCGTGTCCCAGGGACGCGACACGTCCAGCGGGCCCATCGCCATCTCGTACAGGCGCAGGGTGTCGGCGCCGTACTCGGAGCAGATCTCGTCCGGCGTCACGGCGTTCTTCAGGGACTTGCCCATCTTGCCCAGGACGCGGCTGACCTTCTCGCCCTGGTACCAGAAGCCGCCGTCGCGCTCCTCGACCTCGGCCGCCGGGACGGCGATGCCGCGCTCGTCGCGGTAGACGAAGGCCTGGATCATGCCCTGGTTGTAGAGCTTGTGGAACGGCTCGGCCGAGGAGATGTGGCCCAGGTCGAACAGCATCTTGGACCAGAACCGGGCGTACAGCAGGTGCAGCACGGCGTGCTCGGCGCCGCCGACGTACAGGTCGACGCCGCCGGTGGGCATGCCCTCGCGCGGGCCCATCCAGTACTGCTCGACGGCGGGGTCGACCAGCTGCTCGGAGTTGCGCGGGTCCAGGTAGCGCAGCTCGTACCAGCAGGAACCGGCCCAGTTGGGCATGGTGTTGGTCTCGCGGCGGTACGGGCGCGGGCCGGCGCCGTCACCGAGGTCCAGGGTCACGTTGACCCAGTCCTCGTTGCGGGACAGCGGGGTCTCCGGGCGGGTGTCCGCGTCGTTAGGGTCGAAGGTGCGCGGGGAGTAGTCCTCGACCTCCGGCAGCTCCAGCGGCAGCATCGACTCGGGCAGCGAGTGGGCGACGCCGTCCTCGTCGTAGACGATCGGGAAGGGCTCGCCCCAGTAGCGCTGGCGGCTGAACAGCCAGTCGCGCAGCCGGAAGTTGACGGTGCCCTCGCCGATGCCGCGCTCGGCCAGCCAGTCGGTGATCCTGGCCTTGGCGTCGACGACGCCCAGGCCGTCGAGCGCCACGTCCCCGTTGGAGGAGTTGACCAGCTTGGCCTCGTACGAGGAGAAGGCGTCGTCCCAGGTCGACGGGTCGGTGCCGCGCTCGTCGCTCGGTTCGACGACACACCGCATCGGCAGCTCGAAGGCGCGCGCGAAGGCGAAGTCGCGGCTGTCGTGCGCGGGGACGGCCATGATGGCGCCGGTGCCGTAGCCCATCAGGACGTAGTCGGCGATGAAGACCGGTACCTGCTCGCCGCTGACCGGGTTGGTCGCGTACGCGCCGGTGAAGACGCCGGTCTTCTCCTTGGCGTCGGCCTGCCGCTCGACGTCGGACTTGGAGGCGGCCTGCTTGCGGTAGGCGTCGACGGCCTCGGACGGGGTGGCGTGTCCGCCGGTCCACACGTCGTGGGTGCCTTCGGGCCAGCCGGCCGGGACGATCTTCTCGACCAGGTCGTGCTCGGGGGCCAGGACCATGTAGGTGGCGCCGAACAGGGTGTCCTGGCGGGTGGTGAAGACGGTGATGGCGCCGGTGCCGCCGACCTGGAAGTCGACGCGGGCGCCCTCGGAGCGGCCGATCCAGTTCCGCTGCTGCAGCTTGATGGCCTCGGGCCAGTCCAGCGCGTCCAGGTCGTCGAGCAGGCGGTCCGCGTAGGCGGTGATCCGCATGTTCCACTGGCGCAGCTTGGACTTGAAGACGGGGAAGTTGCCGCGCTCGGAGCGGCCGTCGGCGGTGACCTCCTCGTTGGCCAGGACCGTGCCCAGGCCGGGGCACCAGTTGACGGGCGCGTCGGAGGCGTACGCCAGGCGGTACTCGCCCAGGACGTCGGAGCGCTCGGCGGCGGTCAGCTCGCTCCACGCGCGCGTGGTGCCGGGAACCTCACGCGTTCCGTTCTCGAACTGCGCGATCAGCTCGGCGATCGGACGGGCCTTGCCGGCCTCGCCGTCGTACCAGGAGTTGAAGATCTGCAGGAAGATCCACTGGGTCCACTTGTAGTACTCCGGGTCGATCGTGGCGAACGACCGGCGCTTGTCGTGGCCCAGGCCCAGCCGGCGCAGCTGGACCTTCATGTTTTCCATGTTGGCCTCGGTGGACACACGCGGGTGCGTGCCCGTCTGCACGGCGTACTGCTCGGCCGGCAGGCCGAAGGCGTCGAAGCCCAGGGTGTGCAGCACGTTGTGGCCGGTCATGCGCGCGTGGCGGGCGAAGACGTCCGTGGCGATGTAGCCGAGCGGGTGGCCGACGTGCAGGCCCGCACCCGAGGGGTACGGGAACATGTCCATGATGAACTTCTTGGGCCGGGCGGCGATCGCGGGGTCGCCCGCCAGGTCACCGGTGGGGTTCGGGGCCTCGTACGTGCCCTCGGCGTCCCAGAAGTCCTGCCAGCGTGCCTCGATGTCGGCGGCCATGGCCGCCGTGTAGCGATGCGGGGCCGCCGTCTCGGCGGCCGTATTGATCTCGGTCATGGTCCTTGAAGCTCCATCGATCGTCTCTGCCCACTGCCACGGACTGCCGTGAAATGAAAAAACCCCTCGCACAGGAGGGGACGCCGCGCCGACTCCGGCGGATGTCTGTCATCCGCCGGGACTGATCAGCGCGGCTCGGTAAGCAGAAGGCGTACGGCACGCATGGCGCCAGGGTACCGCAGGGCCCGAGCGGGCCGCACCGACGTTCCACGGAGCGGAGTCGCGGCGAGTGCAGCCGGACGCGGAAGCCGGACGTAGACGCCTGAAGCCTGACGCCTGAAGCCTGACGCAGAAGCCGGACAACGAAGAAGCGGGCCACCCGATCCGGGTGACCCGCTTCTTCTCTGTGGAGCTAAGGAGAATTGAACTCCTGACCTCCTGCATGCCATGCAGGCGCTCTACCAACTGAGCTATAGCCCCTTGCTTGTTTCCGTCTCCGTTTCGGTTTCCCTCGCGGCGACAGACAGAACATTAACCGGCTCCCCGGCAGATCTCCAAATCGATTCTCGGAGCCCTCCTGACCTGCCGGGTAGGGTCGCCGACTGTGTCCGTCTCCGTGCTCTCCAAGACCCGCGCCCGGCCCTGGCCCCTGGCCACCGCCGCGGCGATATGCCTGCTCTCGTTCGTGGCCTTCTGGGTGGCGCAACGCCTCGCCCACGTGAACATGCTCGACGTGATGGTCTACCGGGCCGAGGGCGAGACGGTCCGCGCGGGCGGTGATCTGTACGCGATGCGCGCGACCTCGGCGAACCTCGGCATGACCTACCCGCCCTTCGCGGCCCTGCTGTTCGTCCCGCTGACCCTGGTGAGCGTGCCCGTGATGCGGACGCTCGCCACCGCGGGGAACCTGCTCCTGGTGGTCGCGCTGGTGCAGCTGTCACTCCAGCTGGTCCGCCCCACGCTGTCGCGTACGGACCTGTGGCGTACGACACTGTGGGTCTCCGCGGTGGTGGTCTGGTGCGAGCCGGTGTGGACGACCCTGCGGTACGGCCAGATCAACCTGCTGATAGCGGTGGCGGTGCTCTGGGATCTCACCCGGCGCCGGGACAGCCGCTGGGCCGGCCTGGGCATCGGCCTGGCGACCGCGGTGAAGCTCACACCGGGGCTCTTCGTGGTCCTGCTGCTCGTCGCGGGCGTACTGCTGTGGCGCCGGGACCGGAGCTGGAACACCTGGCTGCGCACGGCGGTCACGGCGACCGGGGTGTTCCTGGCGACGACGCTGGCCGTGGCGCTCGTGCTGCCGGCGGACTCGAAGCGGTTCTGGACGGAGACGCTGTTCGAGACCGGCCGGGTGGGCTTCGCCGAGGAGACCGCCAACCAGTCGATCCGCGGGGTCCTGGCCCGGATGATGCACACCGACGACCCGGGCCTGTGGTGGGCGGTGACGGCGGCCGTCCTGGGCGGCGTGGCGATGGTCCTCGCGGTGCGGGCCGCGGTGCGCGGGGACAAGGCGGTGGCGGTGATCGTCTGCGCGTTCACGGCGCTGATGATCAGCCCGATCTCCTGGTCCCACCACTGGGTCTGGTGTGTGCCCCTGCTGATCCTGCTCGCGGACCGCGCCACGCGCACGTGGCCGGTGACGGGGGCGGTGGCCCTGGCCTTCGCCTCGTTCGCGCTGTGGTGGGTTCCGCACGACCCGGGCCGTCCGGAACTGGACCAGAACGCCGGTCAGATGGTGCTGTCCGCTGTCTATCCGCTGACGACCCTGGCCCTGCTCGTGGGGTACGTGCTGACGCTGCGGCGTCAGGCCGTGGCGAAGGAGTAGAACCGCTTGAGGGTGCAGTGCTCGTCGAGGAGCCGGCCGTAGATCGGCTCCCCCTCCAGCTCGCGGTACGTCTCGATGGGGTCGCCTTTTATGATCAGCGCCCGCGCGCACTCCTCGCACCAGTACTGGAACCCCGTGTTGACGGGGTCCATGTCGCGCACGATGGGCGTGCCGCTGCCGCACCAGTCGCATTTCCGCCTGTGTGCACCCATCAGTCAGCTCCAGCTGTGGCCGCAGGCCGTGCACCCATAGGACACCCCGCCGTTGTCGCCGAGCACTTGGGCCACCCTCCCGTCCGGATCCTCGTCCCCCTCCGGCCGTCCGATTCTGCCATGGCCCCGCAAGGGGGTCAGCGTGCTCGACGCCACGGTCCGGCCACCGCGCCGGCGAGGGCGGCGACGGCCAGGGCGATCATGGTCGTCCACAGCGCGTCGGCGGAGTTCTGTGCTCCGGATCCGTCCGCCGCGGCGAGGAAGAGGGTCCCGAACGCGGCGACCCCGATGAGCTGGCCGAGCTGGGTGACGGTGGCGAGCAGCCCGCTCGCGTCGGCCGCGTCCTCCGGTCGTACGGTGGCCAGCGCGCCGGTCAGGGCGGGGCTGAAGGCCAGCGAGATCCCGGCGCCGAGCGCCCCCAGGGCCGGATAGAGCCCCCAGCCGCCTGCCCCGCCGTCCGCGAGCAGCCCGCCGACGCCGAGGGCTCCCGCGGCGGCGAGCAGGAATCCGCCCGGGATCAGCGCGCGGTGGAGCCGGGCCGGCCAGCGCCGCCAGGTCAGTCCGACAGCGCCGAAGACGACGGCGGCGGGACCGAAGGTGAGCCCGGCGCGCAGCGCGCTGTGGCCGAGCCCGCCCTGCAGATGCAGGGTGAGGGTGAACAGGAAGCCGGCGTTGACTCCCATCGACACCGCGATCCAGAGGACGGCCCGTCCCATGCCCGGGAGCCGAAGGACGCGCGGGGCGATGAGCGGGGCGCCGCCGCGGCGGGCGAGCCGCGCCTCGTACGTGCCGAAGAGGGCGAGGAGCACCAGGGAGCCGCCGAGCGAGAGCCAGGACCACAGGGGCCAGTCCTGTTCCTGGCCGAGGACCAGGGGGACGGTCAGCAGGGACACGGCGCCGGCGAGCAGGACGAGGCCCGGCAGATCGAGGGCACGCGCGCGTGTGGCCCCGGTCCGGGCGTCACGGGGCAGGACCCGGGCGCCGAGCACGAGCAGGGCGATGCCGATGGGGACGTTGACGAGGAAGACGGGTCGCCAGCCGGTGCCGAAGAGGTCGGCGCTCACCAGGATCCCGCCGACGACCTGCCCGGCGGCGGCGCCGGTGGCCAGGACCGCGGAGTAGGCGCTGAGCGCCTTCACGCGGCGCTCGCCGGCGAACTCGCGCTGGATGAGGCTCAGGACCTGAGGGATCATCAGGGCGGCGCCCGCGCCCTGCGCGAGCCGGAAGGCGATCAACTGGCCGGTTCCGGAGGCGAGTCCGCAGGCGAGGGAGGCCGCGGTGAAGAGGGCGAGGCCGCCGAGGTACATCCGGCGGTGCCCGACGAGGGCGCCCAGGCGGGCGCCGGTGATCAGCAACACCGCGTAGGCGATGGTGTATCCGGCGACGACGAGCTGGAGCGCGGCTCCGGACGCGGAGAGCTCGACACGGATCGTGGGCGCGGCGACGTTGACGATGAAGACGTCGAGGAGCGCCATGAACTGGGCGGCGAGGACCACGCCGAGCAACAGTCCGGGGCGGTTGTCGGTGCCACCGTCTTTACTGAGTACGGGACGTGTTGTGGTCGAGGTCATACGCCGAGCGTGACCTCGATCGGATACGGGTAACGAGAGCCCGCTGATGCTGGTACTGACACCACCTGGCAGCGGCGGCACGGGGACTCGACCATGGGGGTGTGACGATCGTGGCAGCGGTACCGACACAGCGACGCCGACGACCGGAGCTGGCCGCGTTCCTGCGCAGCCGCCGGGCCAGGGTGACACCGGAGGACGTGGGGATGCCCCCGGGGCTCCGCCGCCGCACGCCCGGGCTGCGCCGCGAGGAGGTCGCCCAGCTCTCGGGCGTCGGCGTCACCTGGTACACGTGGCTGGAACAGGGGCGCCCGATCAACGCCTCGGCGCAGGTGCTCGACGCGGTGGCCAGGACGCTCCGCCTCGACCGGCCCGAGCGCGAGCACCTGTACCACCTGGCCGAGGTGCCGTACGCGCCGGAGAGATCGGGTTCGGACGTGGCGGTGGTCAGCCCGGAGATCCAGGGCATCCTCGACGCCCTGGACCCGCACCCGGCGGTTCTCTACAACGCGCGGTACGACGTGCTCGCGACCAACGCCATGTACGAGCTGCTCTTCTTCCGGCAGGGCCGGAACGACCTGGACACGGGTCCGTTCGGCATACGCAACGTGCTGTGGGCGCTGTTCAGCGACACCGGCCCCACCTGCCCGGTGGTCGACCGGAAGCGGGAGCTGCCGCTGATGGTGGCCCAGCTGCGGGGTGCGTACGGCAGGCATGTCGGCGAGCCGGCCTGGGAGGAGTTCGTACGGGCCCTGGCGGAGGCCAGTCCGGAGTTCGCCCGGCTGTGGCGCAGCGGCGACGTGGTCCCGCCGGGGACGCGGGTGAAGACCTTCCGGCACGCCATGACCGGCGAGGTCCGGCTGACCTCGGTCTCCCTCTCGGTGAACGGGATGCCGGAGTGCCGGATCGTGGCCTACACGCCGAACGACGAGGAGAGCCGCCACGGACTCGTGTCCCTGCGGGAGATGACGGAACGACGGACCCCGTAGAACGACGGACCCCGCGGAACGGCCGATCCCACCTCCCGACGGACCTCATCGACCGACGGGCCCCGGGAACGACGAATCCCGCCCCCTGCTGGGGACGGGATCCGGTGATTGTGGAGCTAAGGAGAATTGAACTCCTGACCTCCTGCATGCCATGCAGGCGCTCTACCAACTGAGCTATAGCCCCTCGTGTTCTTCACGCTCTGCGCTGCGAACAAGAAGAACTTTAGCCTGTGACCTGCCGGAAAGTGAAATCCGGGTCCGGCAGGCCGGTCGTGGGGCTCAGTCGTCGTCGCCGAGGACCGGCTCGGGCAGCGTGCCCGCGTTGTGCTCCATCAGACGCCAGCCGCGCGCGCCCTCGCCGAGCACCGACCAGCAGCAGTTCGAGAGGCCGCCCAGGCTCTCCCAGTGCTGGGACTCCAGACCGAGGAGCCGTCCGATGGTGGTGCGGATGGTGCCGCCGTGGCTGACCACGACGAGCGTGCCGTCCTCGGGAAGCTTGTCGGCGTGCTCCAGGACCACCGGGGCGGCCCGGTCGGCCACCTCGGTCTCCAGCTCGCCGCCGCCCCGGCGCACCGGCTCGCCGCGCTTCCACGCGGCGTACTGCTCGCCGTACCGCGCCACGATCTCGTCGTGGGTCAGTCCCTGCCACTCCCCCGCGTACGTCTCGCGCAGCGCGGAGTCGTGGGAGACGGCGTGGCCGGTGAGCACGGCGAGCTCGGCAGCGGTGGCAGCCGCCCGCTTCAGGTCGGAGGCCACGATGACGTCCGGCTTCAGCGCGGCGAGCAGCCGGGCTGCGCGGCGCGCCTGGGCGACGCCGGTCTCCGTGAGCTCGATGTCCGTCGAGCCCTGGAAACGGCGCTCCAGGTTCCATGAGGTCTGGCCGTGACGCCAGAGAACGATGCGGCGGCCAGTGCCGCCCTTGGTGGTGCTCAGCTCAGCTCACCGTCCGGTCCGTCGGGCAGCCCGGCGGCGTGCTCGGAGAGGTCGACACCCGTCAGGGCGGCGTGCTCGGCGCCCTTGCCGCGGGTCTTCGCCGCGTCCTCGGGGAGCTCGAGCTCGGGGCAGTCCTTCCACAGGCGCTCGAGCGCGTAGAAGACGCGCTCCTCGCTGTGCTGGACGTGGACGACGATGTCGACGTAGTCCAGGAGGATCCAGCGCGCGTCGCGGTCGCCCTCACGGCGGACCGGCTTGGCGCCGAGGTCCTTGTTGAGGCGCTCCTCGATCTCGTCGACGATCGACTTGACCTGGCGGTCGTTGGGCGCGGAGGCGAGCAGGAAGGCGTCGGTGATCGACAGCACATCGCTGACGTCGTACGCGATGATGTCGTGCGCGAGCCGGTCGGCGGCCGCCTGAGCGGCGGCGTTGACGAGCTCGATGGAACGATCCGTGGCGGTCACAAGCAGGCTTTCGTCGGCGGTCCAGTACCCCTCCAGGGTCTCACGGACCGCCGACGGCCCCGCCAACGTTTTCCGGAGCGCCGTTACGGGCCCTCCGGCACCTTGTAGTCCTGGCCCAGAATCACGGTCACCGTGGCCGCTCCCGAGGTCTTGCCCTTGGTGACCGAGCCGGCCGGCAGACCCAGCGTCTCGGCCACCTCGGCCGCCGTCGCCTTCTGGAGTTCGTCACCGTAGACGACCTGCGACTTCTCCTGCGTGGCCGCGTCGCCGCCGCCCACGAAGGTGTAGCCGCCGTTGATCAGGACGATCCGGGCCGCCTCGGTCGCCTTCTTGCCGGAGCCGTCCCGCAGCGAGACCCGGGGCACGTCGCCCGCCTCGGGGGCGGTGACCTTTCCGCCCAGGATGTCCTTCACCACACTGTCGCTCGCGCCCTCGGTCAGCGTGCCGTCCTGGCCCACCGGCAGCAGGGCCGTCTTGTAGTCGCCGACCTTGGCGTGCTCGGCGAGCTTGGCCAGGGCGGCGCCCAGGTCCTTCTCGGAGAGCGAGGGGTCGAAGATCTGGGTGAGGCTCTCGACGGTCATCGTGGCGGACTCGGGATTGTCCGAGATCTTGCGCAGCACCGCGAACATGACCTGGCCGAAGCGCTGGAGCTGCTTGGTCTCGGCCTCTCCGGGACCCCGGTAGGTCGCGTAGGCGACGGCGGCGCGGCCGTTCAGGGACTGCTTCTCGCCCTTCCTGACCAGCGGATCGGCGCCCTTCTTCGGGTCGGGCACGTCGGTGTCGGTGTCCGTCTCGATACCGCTGACGAGGTCGACGAGGGTGTCCAGGTACGGCGTGTCCAGACGCCAGGTGCCGGTGATCGGTGCGCCGAGGAGGTTGCCGATCGCCTCACGCGTCCCGCTGGACCCGTCGTCCTCGACCGACTTGCCGAGGGTGGTCGCGGCGCCCTCTCCGTCGGCGACGACGACGGAGTTGGGGATCAGCACCGAGGTGCCCTGGCGGGTGGTGGTGTTGTTGACGAGGAGGACGGTGGAGGTCCCGCCTCCCGCGGTGTCGTGGAGGTGGACGACGATCGTGTCGCGCTTCTGCGGACCGGTCGCGGTGCCCCCCTTCTGCTGCTCCTCGGACGCCCCGGGAAGCATTCCCGCGGACCAGAGGTAGCCGACGCCGCCCACGACCGCGAGGACGAGCACGACGACGAGGGCGATGATCCGGTTGCGGCCCCGGCGCCTGGCCTCCTCGCGCCGCTCGGAACGGCTCTCGGTGAACTTCAGCCAGTCGATGACGTCCTCGGAGTCCTCGTCCGGCTCCTCGATGAACGAGAACTGCTCGGTGCGGTACTCACGGTCGTCGTCGGGGGCGGGCCGGGCCGGCGCGGAGCGCTCGGAGGCGGGGCGCTGGCCGGGGACCCCGGCGGGCGCCGCGACGGGCGCGGCCGGTGCCACGGGAGGCGCGGCCTGCGCCACGGGGGGTGCGGCCGGCGCGACGGGTGCGGCGGCCTCGGGCTGGGCGGCCCACTGCTGCCCCGTGTCGTAGGAGGGGTAGCTGTAGCCCTGCTGTCCGTACGGGTCGTACTGCGGCTCGTGGGACGGCTGGGGCTGCTGGGGCTGCCCCTGGTACTGCGAGGGCTGCTCCTGGTACTGCTGCTGCTCCGGATACTGCTGCTGGGCGTACGGGTCGTACCCGTACCCCTGCTGTGGCTGCTGGTACACCGGCTGCCCGTACTCGTCGTAGCCGATGATCTGCGGCTGCGGATAGTACGGGTCGTACGGATGCTGCTGGTCGTTCACCGGTGGCCCTCCCCGAAGCTCACTCGCCGCGGTACAACTGGCGCTTGTCGATGTAGCGCACCACGCCGTCCGGGACCAGGTACCAGACGGGATCGCCCTGTGCGACCCTCGCCCGGCAGTCGGTGGAGGAGATGGCGAGCGCGGGCACCTCGACCAGCGAGACGCCGCCCTTGGGCAGTCCGTCGTCGGTGAGGTCGTGGCCCGGCCGGGTGACGCCGATGAAGTGCGCGAGCGAGAAGAGTTCCTCGGCGTCGCGCCAGGTGAGGATCTGCGACAGCGCGTCGGCCCCGGTGATGAAGAAGAGGTCCGCGTCGCTGTTGAGGGAGCGCAGGTCCCGCAGGGTGTCGATGGTGTAGGTCGCGCCGCCGCGGTCGATGTCGATCCGGCTGACCGAGAACTGCGGGTTGGAGGCCGTCGCGATGACCGTCATCAGGTAACGGTCCTCGGCCGCCGACACGGCGCGGTCGCTCTTCTGCCACGGCTGCCCGGTCGGCACGAACACGACCTCGTCCAGGTGGAACAGGGCGGCGACCTCGCTGGCCGCCACCAGGTGTCCGTGGTGGATCGGGTCGAAGGTTCCGCCCATCACGCCGAGTCGGCGCTTCCCGCGCCCGCCAGTAGGCATTTCCTGCTCTCCCATGCGTGCAGAGCCTACTGGCACGGCAGCGGACGCCTGATCAGGGTCGCCGGTTCAGCGGTCGCGGTTGAAGCGAGTGGTGATCCACAGCAGCAGGAGCAGGGCACCGAAGGCGCCGAAGCCGGTGAGGTAGGGGCTGAGGCTGTCGTGGTTGCCGCCGTGCTCGGCGCCCTCGGCGAGAGTGACCAGGTTGGCGGCGGTGCTGTGGAGGCTCATCTTCGGCAGACCTATCGATCGGGGATGGGAGCGGAGACTTCGCGCACATCGTATGCGGGCGGTCCGGACGGGCTCACGCCGACTCAGGCACTCGCGTCACGGTCCGTGTTGCCGCCCGGGCCGCCTTCGGTGCCTCCGGCGGCACCGTCGCCGGTGCCGGCGTCGCCCGAGTCGTCGGTGCGGTAGCCGCGCAGCAGGAACCAGGCGAGCAGCGCGCCGCCCACGATCGAGACCAGCAGCACGATGCGGAGCGTGTCACCCGGCCCCTCCTGCGCGGCGGCCGCGAGCAGGGTGGCGGCGGTGTCGACGGTGTCCGGCATGTCGGTCGTGCTCCTCGGTCGTCCTCGGTGCCCGAGTTATCCACAGGCCCCGGCACACGGTAGCGCCAGCACCTAGGCTGGGGTTCGTCAGGGGGACGAGCACCGACTCGTACGAACAGGGGGCATCCATGACCGAGAACGACCAGGGGAACGTGCCGAGCAGGCAGCGGAAGCGGTTCCCCGGCATCTCCTCGCGGGCCTACGAACATCCGGCAGACCGCTCGGCGCTGGTGGCGCTGCGCAAGCTCAGCGGCTTCGACACGGTCTTCAAGGCACTCAGCGGACTGCTGCCGGAGCGCAGTCTGCGACTTCTCTTCCTCTCGGACTCCGTCCGGGTGAGCGACGCGCAGTTCAGCCATCTCAACGACATGCTGCGGGACGCCTGTTACATCCTGGACCTGGAGAAGGTCCCGCCGATGTACGTGACGCAGGACCCGAAGCCCAACGCGATGTGCATCGGCCTGGACGAGCCGATCATCGTCGTCACGACCGGCCTGGTGGAGCTCCTCGACGAGGAGGAGATGCGCGCGGTCGTCGGCCACGAGGTCGGCCACGCGCTGTCCGGGCACTCCGTGTACCGCACGGTGCTGCTCTTCCTCACCGGTCTCGCGCTCAAGATCGCCTGGATCCCGCTGGGGAACGTCGCGATCATGGCCATCGTCACGGCGCTGCGCGAGTGGTTCCGCAAGTCGGAACTCTCCGCCGACCGGGCCGGGCTCCTCGTCGGGCAGGACGTGCAGGCCTCGATGCGCGGTCTGATGAAGATCGCCGGCGGCAACCACCTCCACGAGATGAACGTGGACGCGTTCCTCGCCCAGGCCGACGAGTACGAGAAGGCCGGGGACCTGCGGGACTCGGTCCTCAAGATCCTCAACGTGCTGCCGCGCACGCACCCCTTCACCACCGTCCGGGCGGCGGAGCTGAAGAAGTGGTCGGAGAGCCGCGACTTCCAGCGGATCATGGACGGCCACTACCCGAAGCGCTCGGAGGACAAGGACACCTCGGTCACGGACTCCTTCCGCGAGTCGGCGGGGCACTACGCCGACACCGTGCGGACCAGCAAGGATCCGCTGCTGAAGCTGGTCGGCGACATAGCCGGCGGCGCCGGCGACCTGGCGGGCGACCTGGGCGGGAAGCTGCGCAACGCCTTCGGCGGCGGCCAGGGCCCGAAGAAGCCGGACGCGGCGGGGAGCGACGAAGCCACCGGGACCACCGGGACCACCGGGGACGGCAAGAGCGGCCCCGACAGCGGCACCGGAGACGCCCAGTAGCGAGAACGGGGCGCTCGCACCCTCCAGACGGGGACAGAGGGCTCAGGGACTCAGAGGGAGGGCTGGGCGCTCGGTGCCAGCGCTCCGCACAGTGAGGGGGCGGCGGGCCGGGCCGTGGCGTACGGGTCGGTGACCGGCGGTCCGCCGCCCGCCTCGGCGGCCCGTGCTCCGGCCAGGAGCGGCTTCAGGGAGCCGGTGGTGTCCGCTCCGCACGCCTGCGGCCCCGCTTCGACGGTGCTGGTCACCAGCTCGGCCCGGTGCATGCGCAGGTCCTCGCGGTCGAAGCGGAAGTGCACCTCGCGGTGGACCGTGAAGAGCGAGGCCTGAGCGACCGGTCCCGCGCCCTGGGCGGCCGGGCGGAGGGCGTAGGTGTACGTGTGGTCCGCGGTGACGTCCAGGGTGTCGGGTCCGGTCTCCTCGAAGCGGAGAGTGCCCTGGACGCGGGCCGAGGGGTCCGCGAGGACGGCCTGGCGCGGGTCGAAGCGGACCAGCCAGGCGGCGAGGGCGTGCCGGCCGTCGTCGGCGGGCGCCTCCATGCTCCGGTCGAACTGTTCCAGCTGGTCGGGGTCGAGCAGCAGGCGGGCGGGCCGCACGGTGGCCCCGGACAGGACGTCGGGTTCCAGGGACGAGGCCACCAGATAGTCCTTGGCGATGCTCAGGGCGGTGACGACCTGGCTCTCGGCGAAGTGGGTGGTGCGCCCGGCGACGGGGAGATTGATGCCGGCGGCCCCCGTGCGGTACTCGGCAACCGGGCTGTGGTCGAAGAGCCGGTCGGGTGCACCGCCGACGACGGGGCCCTGCGGGGCGAGCGGGACCACGGTGGTCCGCAGTGGCTCGGCCCGCTGGTCGGCAGGCGGCTGGTAGGGGTTGCGGACGCCCAGATAGATGGCCGTACCGAAGGCGAGGAGGATCAGCAGGACCAGCATGAGGGCCTGGCGGGAGCCGCTCCGGCCCTCCCAGGACGACGGGCGGCTGCGGACGGCCTCGGTGTGCTCGCCCATCCGCTCCCGGGCCGAGAACTCCTGGAGGTGGGCAGCACGGACGAACGCCTCGTCGAAGACGACGGACCTGTACTCGTCCTCACCACCGGGGAGACCCTCGGGTGTCCCCTCAGGCGGGTCGCCACGCCCTGCCATACCTTCAGGGTAGGTCCGCGGGGGCTTCGGTAAACGCCCAGGTACACGACAAGTTCGGAAGAATTCCGCCGTCAGGGTGTGTGCGCGCCACCGTGGAGCCGTGCGGCTCGGCCGCCCGGGGGACGCGGACCGCGCCGGGACGGCGGCGGACCGTGCCACGGGGGACGCGGAGTGTCCCCGCCGGGGCTACGGGAACGGGCCTGCCGGGATGCGGAACGGGCCCGCCGGGGAGATGTGGAGCCGCCTACTTGGTGGGGGACGCGGAGCGTGCCGCAGGCGCGTGGGCGGCCGGCGGGGCCGGGTTCGGGTTCGGCGTGTCGACGCCGGTCGTGGCCGGCGGCGGGACCTGGTCCTGGCGGTTGGCGGCCGCGCCCCGGTAGACGGCGCTGAACGCCAGGGCGACCATCCCGATCCCCATGACGAGGGCGAGGACCCAGGCGACGGGCCGGTGCCAGCGGGCGCTGCCCCGGTAGGGGCGCAGGGCGCCGCCGTGGCGGCCGTAGGGGCTTGCGTCGTCGCCGACGTCGTCCGGCTCGTAGGTGAGGGCCGAGGAGTCGTGGAAGTCCTCGTAGAGGTCGTCGTCGCTCGATCCGCCGCCGGCGCGGGCGCGGGCCGACTCGGCCTCCGCGCGGGCCTGGGCGGCGGCGAGGAGCCGCTCGACGGCGGTGGGTTCGTGGACGGTCGCGGCCCGCACGAAGTCCTCGTCGAACACCACGTCGGCGTAGACCTCGTCGGCGCCTCCGCGGTCGACAGAGTCCTCAGGGTCCCCGCCGTCATGGAACGGCGTGCCCCCCACGTCGTCCGGCACGGATTCAGAGTAGACCCGCGAGGTGGTTTTGGGCAGGGAGAGTGCGAACCCTCCCCGCCCGTACCGAAAGGAGTGGTTACCGCACGTGACCGTCGCCGGTGACGATGTACTTGGTCGAGGTGAGCTCCGGAAGGCCCATGGGGCCCCTGGCGTGCAGCTTCTGGGTGGAGATGCCGATCTCCGCGCCGAAGCCGAACTGACCGCCGTCCGTGAACCGGGTGGAGGCGTTCACGGTGACCGTGGTGGAGTCGACCAGCTGGGTGAAGCGGCGCGCCGCGGCCTGCGAGGTGGTCACGATCGCCTCGGTGTGACCGGAGGACCAGGTCCGGATGTGCTCGACGGCCCTGTCGAGGGAGTCGACGACGGCGGCGGCGATGTCGTACGAGAGGTACTCGGTCTCCCAGTCCTCCGGCGTGGCCGGGACGACGGTGGCCTTGGATCCCTCGGCGAAGGCGATGACCCGCTCGTCGGCGTGGACGGTGACGCCGGCCTCGGCGAGCGCGTCGAGGGCCCTGGGCAGGAAGGCCGCGGCGATGTCCTGGTGGACGAGGAGGGTCTCGGCCGCGTTGCAGACGCTGACCCGGTGGGCCTTGGAGTTGATCAGGATGTCGACGGCCATGTCGAGGTCCGTCTGGGCGTCGACGTAGACGTGGCAGTTGCCGGTGCCGGTCTCGATGACGGGGACGGTGGACTCCTCGACGACCGTCCGGATCAGGGACGCTCCGCCGCGCGGGATGAGGACGTCGACCAGGCCGCGGGCGCGCATCAGCTCGCGGACCGATTCGCGGGACTCGCCGGGGACGAGCTGGATGGCGTCCGCGGGCAGTCCGGCGCCGCCTACGGCGTCGCGCAGGACCTTCACCAGGGCGCTGTTGGAGGCGTAGGCGGAGGACGAGCCGCGGAGCAGGACGGCGTTGCCGGACTTGAGGCAGAGGGCGGCGGCGTCGACGGTGACGTTGGGGCGGGCCTCGTAGATGATGCCGACGACGCCGAGCGGGACGCGGACCTGGCGCAGGTCGATGCCGTTGGGCAGTGTCGAGCCGCGGACGACCTCGCCGACGGGGTCGGGCAGCGCGGCCACGTCGCGGACGTCGGCGGCGATGGCCCGGACGCGCTCGGGGGTGAGGGTGAGCCGGTCGATGATCGCCTCGCTGGTCCCGGCCGCGCGGGCCCTGGCGATGTCCTCGGCGTTGGCCTCGACGATTTCGGCGGTGCGCACTTCGAGGGCGTCCGCGATCGCCAGCAGGGCGTCGTCCTTGGTCGCGCGCGGGAGTGGCGCGATTTCGGCGGCGGCGCCACGGGCCCGGTAGGCGGCCCGGGTGACCGGGGACAGGTTGTCGAGGGGCGTGAGCGAGGTCATGCCCGCAGGGTACTGGCACCCCTGCGGACATCCCTCACGTATCCCGCACTCCGAGACGTAGCCGGGCGGTTCCGAGACGCCCCCGCGTGCGGAGGCGTCCGGAACGCGCCCCCGTTCAGTACGGGTGGACGCCGACCGGGGCGGCCGGCGGTGGGCCGTAGCCCTCCGCGATCCGCTGGTGGTAGGTCTCGCGGTCGATGACCTCGAGGCCGACGATCTCCCACGGCGGCAGCTTGGCGGTCTGCCGGTGCTCGCCCCAGAGGCGCAGGGCGACGGCAGCGGCGTCGTGCAGGTCGCGGGCCTCCTCCCAGTACCGGATCTCGGCGTGGTCGTTGGCATACCTGCTGGTCAGCAGGAAGGGGTGGTCGTGGGCCAGTTGTTCGAGCCCGCGGCGCACCTCCTTCAGCGGTGACTCCGCACCCGACACGCTGAGCGTGATGTGCCAGAGTTTGGACACGGGCTGTTCCTTGGCGCGTGCCTCACGTGCCTCGCGAACCTCGCGTGTCTCGGTGGTGGTCTCGGTCTTGGTGTCCGTGGACCTGTCCCGTGCCTCGTCGAAGTCGGCTCCGGCCTCGACACTGGTCAGGGCGCGTTCGGCAGTCCCTCGGGGCGGTGCCCCTGGGCGCGCTCGTCTCACCGGCGGCCTCCTGTGTGATGCGTGTGGTGCTGTAACCCGCCCCTGCTCTCTTACCCCCGAGACAAAGTTGACCAGCCCGAGGCGGCACTTGGGGCGGTTTTGGTAAACGTCCCTTCCGGATGGCCGCACTTTCAGCCGTTTCGGGAGGGGCGTGAGGGTCAGCGGATGACGACCAGGTCGTCGCGGTGGACGACCTCGCGCTCGTACTCGGGGCCGAGCTCCTTGGCGAGTTCGGGGGTGGAGCGCCCGAGCATCCGGGGCATCTCCTTGGCGTCGAAGTTGACGAGGCCGCGGGCGACGGCCCGGCCTGCGGTGTCGCGCAGTTCGACCGGGTCGCCCGCGACGAAGTCGCCCTCGATGCCCGCGACACCGGCCGCGAGCAGGGACTTCTTTCCCTCGACGACGGCTCGTACGGCTCCGTCGTCCAGGGTGAGGGAGCCCTGCGGGGTGGAGGCGTGTGCCAGCCACAGAAGCCGGTCGGCGGAGCGACGGCCGGTGCGGTGGAAGTACGTACCGGTGTCGCGTCCGGCGAGGGCGTCGGCGGCGCGGCTCGCGGAGGTGAGGACGACGGGGATGCCGGCGGCGGCGGCGATCCGGGCGGCTTCGACCTTGGTGACCATGCCGCCGGTGCCGACGCCCGCCTTCCCGGCGGAGCCGATCTCCACGTGGGCGATGTCGTCGGGGCCCGCGACCTGGGCGATCCTCGACGTGCCGGGCTTGGACGGATCGCCGTCGTAGAGGCCGTCGACGTCGGAGAGCAGGACGAGCAGGTCGGCGCGGACGAGATGGGCGACGAGGGCGGCGAGCCGGTCGTTGTCGCCGAAGCGGATCTCGTCGGTGGCGACGGTGTCGTTCTCGTTGACGACCGGCAGCGCGCCCATGGCGAGGAGCTGGTCGAGGGTTCGGTAGGCGTTCCGGTAGTGGGCGCGCCTGCTGGTGTCGTCGGTGGTGAGGAGGACCTGTCCGACGCGGACGCCGTAGCGGGCGAAGGAGGCGGTGTACCGGGCGACGAGGAGGCCCTGGCCGACGCTGGCGGCGGCCTGCTGCCGGGCGAGGTCCTTGGGGCGGCGGGTGAGGCCGAGCGGTGCGAGTCCTGCGGCGATCGCGCCGGAGGAGACGAGGACGATCTCCTTCTCGCCGCCGCTGCGGACCTTGGCGAGCACGTCGACGAGGGCGTCGACGCGGTCCGCGTCGAGGCCTCCGGAGGCGGTGGTGAGGGAGGAGGAGCCGACCTTGATGACGATCCTGCGGGCCTCCGTCACATATCGCCTCGCGTCGCCCGTCTCTCCGGTCATCTGCGTCGTCACCTGTGCCGCCACCTGCGTCGTCCTCACTCGGCTGTCCCACGCGCCGCGTGTTTCCCGCCGCGACTGCCAGGCAATCTACGCGAGCCGGGAGGGCTGCCGCTCGTCCGTTTCGCTCCCTGGACCGGAGTCGTCGGTGTCCTGTCCGTTGTTCCGGGGGACGAGGATCCGCTGGGAGATCAGGTAGGTGAAGGGGATGGCGACGACGGCGGCGACGAGTGGCGCGATCCTGTCGTCCATTCCGGCCCAGGTGACGAGCGCGTACAGACCGACGCTCTGCACCAGGTAGTTGGTGACGTTGGTGAGCGGGAAGAGGGCGAACTTCTTCCAGGTCGGCCGGGTGCGGTAGGTGAAGTACGTGTTGAGGAAGAAGGAGCCGATCATGCTGAGGACGAAGGCGAGGGAGTACGCGGCGAAGTACGGCATCCACGGGTGGAGCAGCAGGTAACAGCCGAAGAAGGTACCGGTGTTGACGCCGCCGACGAGCGCGAAGCGGAAGATCTCGGCGAGCCGTCCGCGCCCCGCGGCGGGAGAGCCGGCTCCCATCAGTGCTCTCCCTCGGTGGCCGCGACGCGGATCCGCTCGGCGGCGGTGCGCTCGGACGCGCCGCGGCCGAAGGAGCGGTGGGTCTCCTTGACGAGGAAGTGCGGCCGGCGCTTCGTCTCGTAGTAGATCCGGCCGATGTACTCGCCGATCAGCCCCAGCATCACCATCTGCACGCCTCCGAGTCCCGCGATGATCGCGACCAGGGTGACGTATCCGGGGGCGGTGACGCCCTGGGTGAGGGCGGCGACGACGACCCAGGCCGCGTAGAGGGCGGCGAGGCCCGTCAGTGTCATGCCGAGCCAGAGGGCGATGCGGAGGGGACGGTTGTTGAAGGAGATCAGCCCGTCCATGCCGTAGTTGATCAGGGAGCTGAACTTCCACTTCGTCTCACCGCCTTCGCGTGCGGCGTTCTGGTAGTCGAAGGTGACGGTGTCGAAGCCGATCCAGGAGAACAGGCCCTTGGAGAAGCGGTTGTACTCGGGCAGCGAGAGCAGCGCGTCGACGGCGGGCCGGGACAGGAGGCGGAAGTCGCCGACGCCGTCGGTGAGTTCCACGTCGACCCAGCGGTTGACCGCCCGGTAGTACATCCGGCTGAGCGCGGAGCGGAGCTTCTTGTCGCCTTCGCGGGTCCGGCGCGCGATGACCTGGTCGTGCCCCTGGTGGTGCAGGTCCAGCATGCGCGCGAGGAGCTCGGGCGGGTGCTGGAGGTCGGCGTCCATGATGACCACGGCGTCGCCGGTGGACTTGCGCAGGCCGGCGAGCATCGCGGCCTCCTTGCCGAAGTTGCGGCTGAAGGAGGCGTACTGGGTGCGGTGCGGGTGCCGGGCGGCGATCTCGCGCAGCTTGTCCAGGGTTCCGTCGGAGCTGCCGTCGTCGACGTAGCAGATCTCGTAACCGACGGGGAGCGTGTCGAGCACCTGCCGCATCCGCGCGTCGAAGCGCTCGACGACGTCCTCCTCGTTGAAGCAGGGGACGACGACGGAAAGCCTGGTCATGAACGGTCACTCCAGAGGGATGGGCAAGAGTACGTCCTGAGGGACCGCCACCGAACTCGCCTTCGAGCAGCGCGGCCACGGTACGAAACGGCGGTGACCGTTCGGCGTCGGCCGGGTGGCCGTCCCCGGTCGGCATGTCGTCCATGCGGCAAAGCATGCGGGGAAGATACTGCTACACGTGGCGTTTTCTTGCCTTTTGTCACTCGAAGAGACCCGTTGTACCGATACCTTGGCGACGCCACGGAGGCGGCGCCCTCGTGCCACGGAACTCGGTCCCCTGGAGCAAAGCCCCGTGAGTAGAACGACCCTGTCGGACCTCGGTGACGCGCGGATGTCGGACGACGATGAAGAGCACACCGACCCGGCGCGCGGACTCCGGCAGGTACTCCCCCGGATCGCGCTGGTCATCGCCACCGGAGCGGGCGCGCTGCTCGCGGTCGGCGCCTTCCTCGGTCTGTACGTACGCCCCACGTCGGACGACTGGTGCGCCCTGTGGAAGACCCGGGACCTGGGGGTCCTCGGCATCACGTCGGACTTCTACCTCACCCAGAACGGCCGCGTCACCAACGCCTTTCTGACCGGGCTGCTCTACTCCGACGGCATGCGGGGGCCGAAGCTGCTGCCCGCCTTCCTGGTGGTCGCGCTCGGCTCGGGGCTGTTCCTCCTCGCCCGCGCCGCCCTGCGCTCCCTGGACCACGCGACGGGCGCGGGCGGCGAGCCCGCCGCCTCCACCGAGCTCCGCACCGGGCTGCCCGTCCTCCCGCTCGTGGCCGCGGTGACGCTCCTCTCCGCGCTGCTGTTCTTCGCGGGCACCCGCTCGTACCAGGTGCTGCTCTGGGCGCCCGCCACCATCTCCCACACCCTGCCGAGTGTGATCGGCCTCTGGACCGTGCTCGGCGCCGTGCGGGCCGCGCGCAGCGGCGTGCGGTGGGCCAGGGTCGCGGCGGTGGGGGCGGCGCTCCTGACCGGAGCGGCGCTCGGCATGCTGAGCGAACCGTTCACGCTGGTGGCCGGCCTGCTCGCGGCCACCGTCGGGATCCTCTGTCTGCCCTCGTTCGGCTGGGCGGCGAACCGATACGTCTCCACCTGGTGCGCGGCGGCGTGTCTGGGGCTCCTCCTCGGGCTCGTCCTGCTCTACACGTCACCCGGCGCACGCTGGCGGCGCGCCCAGCACCCGCAGGAGCCGCTGTCGGCGGCCGAGCTCGGAGCGACGTTCCACGACTGGTGGCGCCTCTGGCAGACGGTCGGCGGCCAGTGGGCGTACCTGGGGGCGCTCGCCGCCGGAGCGCTGCTCGGCCTGGCACTGGCCGCCGCCCCCCGGCAGGACGGCGGCGCCGTCCCCCGGGACGCGTCGGGGCTCCCGCCCCACAGGCTGTTCCTGGTCGCGGTGCTGCTGCCGCTGCCGGTGATCGCCGTCGCCTCGCTGGCCGTGGTCTTCGGACTGCGCAGCGGCTACGGCGATGTCGGCTGGACCTACGGCCGGACCTGGACGAGCTTCCTGCTGCCGACGCTGCTCGTGCTCTGCGCCTACGGAGCGTGGGGCGGTCACGCGTGGGGGCGACGCCTGCTGCGTTCGGCGCGGCCCGCGGGACGCGCCGCCGCGCTCGTGGCGATCGGCGCGGTGGCCGTCGGCAGCGCGGCCGCCCTGGTGCAGCCGGTCTACGCGCTGACCACGGACACGGTGGTACGCGCCGCCGCCTGGGACCGTCAGAACGCCCGCATCCGGGCGGAGGCGGCATCGGGCGCCCGCGATGTCGCGTACGAGCCGCTGCTCATCGGCGGTCTCACCGAACCCCTCTTCGCCTCCTCGTACGAGCGGGACTGGGCGGCGCAGTGCACGGCCACGTACTACGGAGTGGACCGCATCCACCGGCCCTGAGGCATCCGCGCCCGCCGCGGGGGCGGGCACGCGAAAGCGGGGTGCCCCACCAGGGGCACCCCGCTGTGCGGAAACGCTCGCGTCAGACCGTCGCGCGGACCGCGCGGTTCGCGCCCCAGCCCTCCCAGGCGGAGCTGATCATGGAGCGGACGTCGTGCTGCGCCTTCCAGCCCAGCTGCGACTCGATGCGCTCCGCCGAGGCGACCACGCGGGCCGGGTCGCCGGGCCGACGCGGAGTGACCAGGGGCTCGATGCTGTGACCGGTGATCTCGTTGATCAGGTCCACCATCTCGCGCACCGACACGCCCTCGCCGCGCCCGATGTTCAGGGTCAGCGCGGCCGTCTCGCCGGCCTCGCCCGCCGCGACGAGCGCGCGGGCCGCGGCGAGGTGCGCGTCCGCGATGTCGGCGACGTGGATGTAGTCACGGATGCAGGTGCCGTCCGGCGTCGGGTAGTCGTCGCCGAAGATGCGCGGCGACTCGCCGGCGTCGAGGCGCTCGAAGACCATCGGCACCAGGTTGAAGACGCCGGTGTCGGCGAGCTCCGGGGCGGCGGCGCCCGCCACGTTGAAGTACCGCAGGCAGGCCGTGGAGAGGCCGTGGGCCTGGCCGACGGCGCGCGCCATCCACTCGCCGACGAGCTTGGTCTCGCCGTACGGGCTGAGGGGCAGGCACTCGGTGTCCTCGGTGACCAGGTCCACGTCGGGCATGCCGTACACGGAGGCGGAGGAGGAGAAGAGGAAGCTCTTCACGCCCGCCGCGGCGGCCGCGTCGAGGATGGTCTGCAGACCCGTCACGTTCTCGTGGTAGTAGAACAGCGGCTTCTCGACGGACTCGCCGACCTGCTTCTTGCCGGCCAGGTGGACGATGCCCTTGATCTGGTGCTCGCGCAGCACCCGGTCCAGGAACGGGCGGTCGAGGACCGTGCCCTGCTCCAGGACGATGCCCTCGGGGACGCGCGCGGGGTTGCCGGTGCTGAGGTCGTCGACCACGACGACGTGCTCGCCGCCCTCGGTCATTGCTTTGACGACGTGGGAACCGATGTAACCGGCGCCGCCGGTGATGAGCCAGGTCATTCCGACAGTGTAGCCACAGCGTCCGGGGCCTCCGGTGGCTCCGGAAGTGGCCTCGGACACCCGACCCGGGCACATGGCCCGACACGCGCGGAAGGCCCGGCCGGGCACGTGGCCGGGCGCGCGGAGCCCCGCCGGGACACGTCTGCCGACACGCGGAAGCCCCGTCCCGGCGCGTGGTCGGGGCTTCCGCGGTCGTCCGTGGTCGTCAGCGGTCGTCCGTGACGGGACGTCCTCCGTCGGGCCTAGCGCTCGATCTCCTCGAACGCCGCCTCCCACTGGTCGAGGACGTGCGGCAGCGCCAGGTGCGCGACGTGCTCGCGGCCCGCCCTGCCGTACCGCAGGCGCATGGCGTCGTCGTCCATCAGCTCGCCGAGCGCGGCGGCGAGACCCGGCACGTCGGCCGGCGGCACCAGGGTGCCGGAGACGCCGTCCGCGACGAGCTCCCGGACACCGCCGGAGACGTCGAAGCTGACGCACGGCACACCGCAGGCGGCGGCCTCGGCCAGCGCCATCGGACGGCCCTCGCGCTCACTGCTGATCGCGACGACGGACAGCTCGCGGTAGGCGGCGGCCATGTCCTGCGCCGTCCCCCGGAAGACGACCTGCTCGGCCACGCCGAGGTCCTCGGCGCGCATCCGGAGCTCGCCCTCGAGCGGCCCCTCGCCGAAGAGGTGCAGCTCCCAGCCGTCGCGGCCCTTGTGGGCCTGGGCGAAGGCCTCGATCATCCGGTCGTACCGCTTGATCGGGTCGAGCCGGCCGACCGCGCCGATCTTGCGGGTGTCGAGCGGGGCCAGCTCGTCCGGGAAGAACGGCAGCGGGTTCGGCATGACCCGGACGTTCGGCACGCGCTGGTTGACGAACTCGACCGCGTCGCCCTCGGAGAGCACCAGGGTCTGCTCGAGCGCCGGGTAGTGACGCCGGATCAGGCCCAGGTTGGCACTCCGCTTCGCCTGCGCGAAGGACTCGTGGTACTGCCCGATGCCCTTGAGGTGGCGCCACTTCAGCGGCATGACCCAGTCCACCGCCCACGGCGAGCCGAAGACGATGTAGCCGTCCTCGACCTCCGCGAGCTTGCGCTCGAACTCCGCCCGCGCGGTGTCGCGGTCGGAGCGGGCCCGGCGCGCGTCGGCGCGGCGCGCCAGGCTCATCCGGTCGCCGACCGTGCGCACGGGCGGCTTGGGCTCCGACGGGGCCGGGTAGAGCGTCGAGTGCCGGTACGCGCGCGTGGCGTTGTACGGGAACGGCTCCGGGCTCGGCCGGATGCCGATCAGCTCGACGCGGTGACCACGCTCCCCCATGCCCTGGGCGAGGGTGTGCAGCACCCGCTGGGATCCACCCATCGAGTCGACGTCGATACCGACGAAGAACACGTTGCGGACAGGGGAGGCCTCAGTCATGGGTGCCGCCTTCGAAAAAAGCATCGACCACCATCTTGCTGGCGTGGCCGGTCTCGTACGAGCAGAACATTTCCTGGAACCGCGCGTAGCGCTGCGCGTGGCGCTCCTGGGTGCCCTCCAGGTCCCGCACGGCGGCGGCGAGGTCCTCGGTGGTCGTCACCATCGGCCCGGGCGCGATGTCCTCGAGGTCGTAGTACGTGCCGCGGTCGCCGCCCTTGTACGCCTCGTAGTCGTCCGTGTAGAGGATGATCGGGCGGCCGGTGTTGGCGTAGTCGAACATCAGCGACGAGTAGTCCGTGAGGACCGCGTCCGAGGCCAGCATCGCGTCGTTGATGTCGGCGAACGAGGAGCCGTCGCGCAGGAAGTGGCCCAGCTCCGGGGTGATCTTGAACCGGTCGTACGGGTGGGTCCGCACGACGATGATCCACTCGTCGGAGAGGTGCGGGGCCAGCTCCTCGAAGTCCACGCGGACCGAACGGCCGGTGCGGCGGGCCGCGTCCCGGAAGGTCGGGGCGTAGAGCAGGACCTTCTTGTCGGCCGGGATGTTCAGGGAAGCGCGGGCCGCGGCGGCCCTCGCCTGCTGCTCGGGCTCGGCCCAGCGCACCAGCACGTCGTTGCGCGGGTAGCCGGAGCGGATGAGGTCGGCGGTCACCTCGAAGGCCGGGACGAAGGTCTTCTCGAATTCGGCGCTCGGGCAGACGAGCGCGTCCCAGCGGCCGACGGCGGAGCGGAAGCGCCCCTTCTCGATCTCCGACGCGCCCCGCAGCGAGGGCACGTCGAAGCCCATCGCCTTGAAGGTCTGGCCGTGCCAGGTCTGCAGGTACCGGGTGCCCTTGGGCTTCGGGTACAGGTACGGCAGGTTGTGCGAGTCGACCCAGTAGGTGGCGCGGGCCAGCGCGCGACCGTAGGCGAAGCTGCCGCGGCGGACCAGGGTGACGTCGTCCGGGAAGGACGAGCGGTCGCCGGAGTACGACCAGACCACGTCGATCGGCAGGTTGCGGCGCTTGAGCTCCTCGTAGATGTAGCGCGGGCTGTCCGCGTAGCCGCGGCCCTCTATCGCCTCGAACACGGCGAGGCTGCGCTTGCGCGGGAGCTTGGACACGGCGTCGTAGGCGGTGGCCTTGCCCTCGTTGCCCGCGAGGATCTTCCTGACCTTGCCGACCTTGCCCTTGGCCTTGCGGGCGTAGGGGCCGAGCGGTTCGAGGGACTTCAGGACGCCGGACCGCTCCCAGGTCACCTCGAGACGGCCGGCACCCTTCTGCTCCGCCTTGATGCGGAGGTGGTGGATGCCGAACTTGTTGTAGGTGACCGTGGCACGGAAGTCGGGCTGGTCGTGCTCGGCCAGCAGGATGTCCGTGCGGCGGGCTCCGTCGCGCTCCAGCGCGACCACCGGGTGGCGGCGGGTCGCCACGCCGGCGCGGCCGACGGGCACCCTGCGGAAGTCGATCTCGGCCTTGGAGACGTACTGTCCGTCGCCCTCCGGGCGCAGGGTCAGCGGCACCGTGAGCGGCGTCTTGTGGGCGGCCAGCTTCACCGAGGCCTTGGTGTCCTCGGCGATCAGGCCCACCGGGTCGTACGTGCGGATCTCCAGGTGCAGGACCGGGCCGCGCATCGACACGGAGGTCAGCTCGTGCCGGATGCGGCCGGTGGCGAGCGTCTGCTCGCGCATGTGCCACTCGCTGATGTCCAGCGCGTCACGGCTCGCGTCGTCGGCGGGGGCGACGGCGCCCCAGTAGGGGGTCTCGCCCTCCTCGGTCACGAAGCGCGGCGCGAGCTGCGGCCGGCCCAGCTGGCGGGCGGCGACCTTGAGGTCCTCCAGCCGGCCGGTGCGGAGCAGGTGGATGCAGATGCGCTCTTCGCGGGAGAGCCGGGCGTAGGTCTCGTCGGAGATCTCGGCCAGGTACGGGTTCACCACATCGGCGAACTCGGCGACCCATTCGAGGTCGCGGAACGGCAGGTCGCCCAGGTAGAGGCGGAAGTCGTGGCGGAGGAACTTGTAGTCCTTCTCCGCGCGCAGCTCGGCGCGGCCGTTCTCCTCGAACCAGGTGTCGATGAGCCGGGCCACACCGATGCGGTCCGCGACGTTCTGGATCTTGTGACGGCTGGAGGAGATGGAGACGCTCTCCGGGGCGAGGCGCCAGGTGTAGACCGACCACGGGACGACGGCGAAGGTCTCCGCGAGCGAGAACGCCTGCGCGGAGAACAGCTGGTCCTCGTAGTGGATGCCCTCGGGGAAGGTGAGCTCGTTCTCCCGGATGAAGCCGGTCCGGTAGAGCTTGTTCGTCGACAGGTGGTCGAAGAAGTACTCGGGGCTCTCGGCGATGCCGTTGACGACCCGCTTCTCGGTGAAGAGGTGCGGGTACCAGAAGCCGGTGGTGTTCGACTCCTCGAAGAGGCGGGTCACCTCACCGGTGACGAAGTCGACCCCGGTCTCCTCGGCGACGAGGAGCAGGCTCTTGCAGGCGTGACGGGGCAGCTCGTCGTCGCTGTCGAGGAACATGATGTACGGCGCGCGCGCGACCGCGATGCCGCGGTTGCGGGGCGCGCTGCAGCCACCGCTGTTCTGCTCGAGGCGCACGTAGCGCACGCGCGGGTCGGATGCCTCCAGGGCACGTGCCACGCGCTCGGTGCCATCGGTCGAACAGTCGTCGGCGATGATCACTTCGAGGTTGTTCAGGGTCTGGTCGAGAAGTGACCGAACCGCTCGCGGGAGCCGTTCCTCATCGTTGTAGACGATGACGACGACGCTCACATCAGGGACGTCGCTAGTCGGCATCCAAGTCCTCTCACAAGTGCGGGCGGCAACATCTGGCGTGTCTCGGCCAGGCGCGGCACTGCCTGCGCCATGGTCAATGGCGCACTACTGCCTTCAGGGGTGAAGGGTGTCGTCCCGCTTGTTCGACGAGCGCCACCCGGCGACCGGAAAGATTACCCGGCAGGAGGAATTGTTCCATACCTGATCTCCCAGACCTTCGGTGATGTTCACCGCATCGCAAACAGTCTCTTGAAACGGCCGGACATGACCTGCCGAGCGCCCACCGCGCCGCCCGCGAACCGCAGGACGAGGCCCCGGCGCGCCGAGGCCACCACCTGGACGAGCAGCACCCGGCCCAGTCGGCCGAGGACCATGCCTCGTCGGCCGGCGAACCCCTGCGGGGCCCTGACCTCGGCTTTCGTCGTCGATCCGTCGGCGTACCGCAGCTCGGCGTGGAGCGACCAGGCGGCGAGGCGGCCCGCGCGGAGCAGCTTCGCGGTGGGGAGTGTCACGGTGGCGGTCCAGCCCCCGTCCGTCGGGAGCAGCGGGGCCTCGGCCGGCAGCTCGGCCGCGGAGACCCGCTCGGTGAACACCACGCGGACGGCGGCGGGGCCCAGCGCGCCGACCCGGCCGTACAGGTCGTGGACGGTCACCGTCAGCCGCGTCGACGCTCCGACGGTCACGGAACCGTCGACCGCCACCGGAAGCGCGGCGGGAGCCAGCTCCGCGAGACCCTCCAGGGGTACGTCGGCGGGCGCGGCGGCCAGGACGGGGGTGCCGTCCTCGGCGCGCGGGTACGGCGGGACCAGCCGGGGCCGGGGCGCGGCCAGCTCGACGAACCGCGTCAGCTCGCGGCCCTCGGGCACGGCGGCGAGCGCGACGAGCGCGGAGTGCAGCCAGCGGGACGGGGCCTGGGCGTCGGCGACCGCGGCGGGCTCGAAGCCGGCCAGGTGGGCGCGGGTCACCGTCCACCAGTCGGCCCGGTAGGCGGCGGTCCGCTGCGGAAGCTCGCGCAGGTACATGGGGAGGTCGTAGTCGAGGAACTTCGTCTGCGCGGAACGGGCGAGCGCGGGTCGTCCCGCTTCGCGGAACACGTCGACGACGGCGGCGTGCGCGGCGATCCGGTGCTCCCAGTTCGCCAGGGAGGCCCGGCGCAGCGAGATCGAGAGGGTCGCGGCCTGGCGCCGGACGTGCCACACGTACACGGGCACGTCGGTGACGGCGAGCCGGGGGGCGGCGGCCTGGACGCGGGCGCTGAAGACGAAGTCCTCGTAGTGGAAGGCGCCGTCGGGGAAGCGGATGGCGTGCCGGTCGAGGAAGTCACGGCGGTAGAGCTTGTTCACGGAGAGGGTGTCGAGGACGAACTCGGGGTTCTTCTCGACGCCGTCGAGGACGGTGCCGGGCAGGGTGGCGCCCTGGGACACGTCGTACAGCGAGGGGGCCCAGACGGTCTCCCGCCCCTCGGGAAGCTCGCGCCGCACGCAGATCCCGGCGACCACGTCGGCGTCCTGCTCGGCGGCGACGGCGAGCAGCCCGTCGACGGCGCCGGGCAGCAGCAGGTCGTCGCTGTCGAGGAAGAGGACGTAGGGGTGGACGGCGGCACCGATGCCGTCGTTGCGGGGGGTGCCGCAGCCGCCGCTGTTCTCGGTCCGGATCAGCGGCCTGACCCGCGGGTCGTCGGCGAATCCGGCGAGCACGTCGGGTGTGGTGTCCCCGGAGGCGTCGTCGACGACGACGACCTCTCCGACCGCCTCGCCCTGGGCGAGAGCGGAGCGGATGGCGTCGGCGACGTGCGCGGCGTCGTTGTACGCGATGACGACGACGCTGACACGCGCGGGGTCCTGCGGCCGGGGGATCTCACTCACCCGTGAATCCTACGTGTCCCCCGTACGGCCGACGGATGCCGGAGGAACGACGAAACCGGCCGGACACCCCGAGGGGCACCCGACCGGCGAAGATCAACATCCGGAACGGCCGGGACGGTGGGCAGAGCCCGCTACCGGCCGACCTCGCACGGCTCGGCCCCGAGGGGCCTCACCGGCATCGGGCGGCTGCGCCGGACCCCGTCCGGCGACCGGCGCACCGCCCCTCCCCGCTAGAACGGGTCGAACTCGTCGAACTCCCGCTGCGCGTCGTCCCGCTCGGCCTCACGATCACGCCGCCGCTGCGCCGCCGGACGCGGAGCCTCGAGACGGTGGTCCTCGCCTCGGCGGCCGAGCATCTCGGCGCCGGCCATCATCGTGGGCTCCCAGTCGAAGACGACCGCGTTCTCCAGGGAGCCGATCGCGACGCCGTCGCCCGCGCGGGCGCCGGCCTTCATCAGCTGGTCCTCGACGCCGAGGCGGTTGAGGCGGTCGGCCAGGTAGCCCACGGCCTCGTCGTTGTTGAAGTCGGTCTGGCGGACCCAGCGCTCCGGCTTCTCGCCGCGCACCCGGTACACGTCCTCGGCCTCGTCGTACGTGACGGTGAAGCCCGCGTCGTCGACGGCCTTCGGGCGGATGACGATACGGGTCGCCTCCTCCTTCGGCTTCGACGCGCGCGCCTCGGCGACGATGCCGGCGAGGGCGAAGGAGAGCTCCTTGAGGCCGAGGCGGGCCACGGCGGAGACCTCGAACACCTGGTACCCGCGGGCCTCCAGGTCCGGGCGGATCATGTCCGCGAGGTCCTGGCCGTCGGGGATGTCGACCTTGTTGAGGACGACGATGCGGGGCCGGTCCTCGAGGCCGCCGTACTGCCGCAGCTCCTCCTCGATGATGTCGAGGTCGGTGACCGGGTCACGGTCCGACTCGAGGGTCGCGGTGTCCAGCACGTGCACCAGGACCGAGCAGCGCTCGACGTGACGCAGGAACTCCAGGCCCAGGCCGCGGCCCTGGCTGGCGCCCGGGATCAGGCCCGGCACGTCGGCGATCGTGTAGACGGTCGATCCGGCCGTGACGACGCCCAGGTTCGGGACGAGCGTGGTGAAGGGGTAGTCCGCGATCTTCGGCTTGGCGGCCGAGAGGACCGAGATGAGCGAGGACTTGCCGGCGCTCGGGTAGCCGACGAGCGCCACGTCGGCGACGGTCTTCAGCTCCAGGACGATGTCCCGGGCCTCGCCGGGCTCGCCGAGGAGCGCGAAGCCGGGGGCCTTGCGGCGCGCGGAGGACAGCGCCGCGTTGCCGAGGCCGCCGCGGCCGCCCTGGCCCGCGACGAAGGTGGTGCCCTGTCCGACGAGGTCGGCGAGCACGTTGCCCTCCTTGTCGAGGACGACGGTGCCGTCGGGCACGTTCAGGACGAGGTCCTGGCCGTCCTTGCCGGAGCGGTTGTCACCGGCGCCGGGCTGACCGTTGGTCGCCTTGCGGTGCGGCGAGTGGTGGTACTCGAGGAGCGTGGTGATCGCCTGGTCGACGATCAGGGTCACATCTCCGCCACGGCCGCCGTTGCCGCCGTCGGGTCCGCCGAGCGGCTTGAACTTCTCCCGGTGAACGGAGGCGCAGCCGTGGCCTCCGTTACCCGCGGCGACATGCAGCTCGACGCGGTCCACGAAGGTGGTCATGGTTGTGCCTCCATCTGAATACGTGCGGAATGTCTATCTAGTAACACGCGAAAGGCGGACCCGCTTCCCGACCGGGAAGTGAGGTCCGCCTCCGCAAAATGAACCGATCAGGCGACCGGAACGATGTTCACGACCTTGCGGCCACGGTGGGTGCCGAACTGCACCGAACCGGCCTGCAGGGCGAACAGCGTGTCGTCGCCGCCACGGCCGACGCCGGAGCCCGGGTGGAAGTGGGTGCCACGCTGGCGGATCAGGATCTCACCCGCGTTGACGACCTGACCGCCGAAGCGCTTCACGCCGAGCCGCTGGGCATTGGAGTCGCGCCCGTTCCGGGTGGACGATGCGCCCTTCTTGTGTGCCATGTCTCAGTCCCTCTTACTTCGCAGCCGCGGGGATACCGGTGACCTTGATCGCCGTGTACTGCTGGCGGTGACCCTGGCGACGGCGGTAGCCGGTCTTGTTCTTGTAGCGCAGGATGTCGATCTTGGCGCCCTTGTGGTGGTCCACGATCTCGGCCTGAACCTTGATCCCGGCCAGGACCCACGGGTCGCTGGTCACGGCGTCGCCGTCGACAACGAGCAGGGTCGAGAGCTCGACCGTGTCGCCAACCTTGGCAGTGGGAATCTTGTCAACCTCAACGATGTCGCCGACAGCAACCTTGTGCTGGCGACCACCGCTGCGCACGATGGCGTACACGCGGATCTCTCTCTCACTCGGAATCGAAACCTCTGAAGCCAGCCGCTCACACGGACCCGAGGGCCCGCGGCGTTCCGGAATCGGACGAGCGGCCTCTCCCGACGAACGGGAGGGAAGTGCTCAGAGGCGCGACGCATCGATAGACACGCCGACGGTCTAGGTTACGGGCGGCTGCCTCGGAGGGTCAAATTCGCCCGTTCGGTACGGGCCGCCCCCGGTGAGGGGGCGGCCCGTACCCACCGGTCAGTCCTGGGCCGGGGCGGCGGTCTTCTCCGCCGCCTTCTTGGCCGGGGCCTTCTTGGTGGTCGTCTTCTTCGCCGCGGTCTTCTTGGTCGCCGCCGTCTTCTTGGTGGCGGCCTTCTTGGCCGTGGTCTTCTTCGCCGCGGTCTTGCGCGCCGCCGTCTTCTTGACGGGGGCGGGCTCGGCCTCGGCGTCGGCGGCCTGCGGAGCCGCCTCGGTGGCCTCGGCCGGGGCCGCGGTCACCACGACGACGGCCGCCTCCTCGGCGCCCGAGGGCGAACCGGCGGGAGCCGTGGCCTTACGGACCACCCGGCGGCGGGCCCGCGGCGGGGCGGCCACGGGGGCCTCCTCGACGACGGGCTCGGCGACCGGCTCGGCGACGGCCTCGGCGACCGGCGCCGCGACGGGCTCCGGCTCCGGGGCGGTCTCGACGACCGGCTCGACGACGGTCGGCGCGGCGGCCGGCTCCGTGGTCGAGACGACCGGGGAGGTCACGCGGCGGGTGGCACGGCGGCGGCCGCGCGGGGCCGGGGCGGCGGTCTCCTCGACCACCGGCTCGGCGACGGCCTCGGCGACCGGCGCCACGACGGGCTCCGGCTCGACGACCGGCTCCGGCGCGGCCACGGGCTCCGGCTTCGGCTCGGCCTTCGGCTTCGCCTCGAACTCGACGGCCTCGGTCTCCACGACCGGCCGCGCGGCGGCCGGCGCGGACACCCGGCGGGTCGCCCGACGACGGCCGCGACCGCGGGTCGCGGCGGCCTCCGCCTCGGCGATGGAGCCGTACAGCTCCTCGTCCGCGGCGATCGGCTCGGGCAGGGCCACCGGGGCGGCCAGCTCGGCGGCGACCTCGGCCTCGGTCTCGACCTCGGCGGTCTCGCCGTCCGTCTCGGCGGCCTCGGTGACCTCGGCGTGCTCGTGCTCGTGGACGTGCTCGGCGCCACCGCGGCCGCGCTTCTTCGAGCGCTTGCCGCCGCCACCGCCACCGGCGGTGCTCGGCTGCTCCATGTGCACGATGACACCGCGGCCGTTGCAGTGGACGCAGGTCTCGGAGAAGGACTCCAGGAGGCCCTGGCCGACCCGCTTGCGGGTCATCTGCACCAGGCCGAGCGAGGTGACCTCGGCCACCTGGTGCTTGGTCCGGTCCCGGCCCAGGCACTCCAGGAGGCGGCGCAGCACCAGGTCGCGGTTGGACTCCAGGACCATGTCGATGAAGTCGATGACGACGATGCCGCCGAGGTCGCGCAGCCGGAGCTGGCGCACGATCTCCTCGGCCGCTTCGAGGTTGTTCCTCGTCACGGTCTCTTCGAGGTTGCCGCCCTGGCCGGTGAACTTGCCGGTGTTGACGTCGACGACGATCATCGCCTCGGTCTTGTCGATCACCAGCGAGCCGCCGCTGGGCAGCCAGACCTTGCGGTCGAGCGCCTTCATGAGCTGCTCGTCGATCCGGTACGTCGCGAAGACGTCGACCTCGCTCGTCCACTTGGACAGGCGGTCGGTCAGGTCCGGGGCGACGTGGTGCACGTAGCCGTGGATGGTCTCCCACGCCTCGTCACCGCTGACGATGACCTTGGAGAAGTCCTCGTTGAAGATGTCGCGGACGACCCGGACGGTCATGTCCGGCTCGCCGTAGAGCAGCGTCGGGGCGTTGCCGCTCTTCGCCTTCTTCTGGATGTCCTCCCACTGCGCCTGCAGTCGCTCGACGTCGCGGCGCAGCTCGTCCTCGCTCGCGCCCTCGGCGGCGGTGCGCACGATGACGCCCGCGTCCTCGGGGACGATCTTCTTGAGGATGGTCTTGAGGCGGGCGCGCTCGGTGTCCGGGAGCTTGCGGCTGATGCCGGTCATCGAGCCCTCGGGGACGTACACGAGGTAGCGGCCGGGCAGCGAGACCTGGCTGGTCAGACGGGCGCCCTTGTGACCGATCGGGTCCTTCGTCACCTGGACGAGGACCGACTGGCCGGACTTGAGGGCGGTCTCGATGCGACGCGGGCCGTTGCCCATGCCGAGCGCCTCGAAGTTGACCTCGCCGGCGTACAGGACGGCGTTGCGGCCCTTGCCGATGTCGACGAAGGCGGCCTCCATGGACGGCAGGACGTTCTGGACCTTGCCCAGGTAGACGTTGCCGACGTACGAGGTGGCCTGCTCCTTGTTGACGTAGTGCTCGACGAGCACGTTGTCCTCGAGGACGCCGATCTGGGTGCGCTCGCCGCTCTGGCGGACGACCATGACGCGCTCGACGGCCTCACGGCGGGCCAGGAACTCGGCTTCGGTGATGATCGGGACGCGGCGGCGGCCCTGCTCGCGGCCCTCGCGACGGCGCTGCTTCTTGGCCTCCAGACGGGTCGAGCCCTTGATGGACTGGACCTCGTCGGCGCCGGTGCCGGGCTCGGCCTTCTCGCGGGCCGGGCGGGGCTCGCGGACCTTGACGACCGTACGGACGCCCTCCTCGTCGGTGCCCTCGGCGTCGGCGGAGGCGTCCCCGCTGCGACGGCGGCGACGACGGCGGCGACGGGAGCTGCTGGAGCCGCCGGCGAAGGCCTCGGCCTCGTCGTGCTCCTCCTCGCCGTCCTCGGACTCCTCGGTCTCGTCGGAGTCGTCGGAGCGCGGCTCCTCGCCCTCCTCGGACTCCTCGACCTCGGTGAGCTCACCGCGACGGCGGCGACGGCCGCCGCGGCGGCGGCGACGGGACGGGCGGTCCTCGTACTCGTCGGTCTCCTCGGCCTCGTCGGCCTCCTCGACCTCGTCGGCGGCGGCCTCGACCTCGGGCTCGTCGGCGACGGTGGCCGGGACGGGCTCGACGGCGACGGGCTCGCCACGGCGACGGCGGCGACGGCGGGAGCCCTCGGGGCGCTCGACGGGCTCGGGGGTCTCCTCGACCTCGGTCTCGGCCTCGACGAGCTCGATCTCCTCGACCGTCTCGTCCTCCTCCGGCTCCACCGGGGCCGCGGCCGCGGCCGCGGCGGCGGTCTCCGGGGTCTGGAACATCGGCTCGGTGAAGACCGGCGCCTGGAAGACGGCGACGGAGGGGCGCGCGGCGCGGCGCGACTCGCGGGCCGGGGCGGGCTCGGAGGTGAACTGCGGGGAGGTCGCGCGGCGGCGGCCGCGGCCACGGGTGGCGGCGGTCTCGGCGGCGGTGACCTCGGCCTCGTCGGCGGCGATCTGCGCGACGGCGGCCGTCGGCAGCGACTCGCCGGTGGGGGCGGCCTCGGTGCCGGCCTCGGTGGTCGCCTCGGGCGAGGCGACCTTACGGGTGGCACGGCGGCGGGTGCGCGGGGCGGGCGCGGCGGACTCCTCCGCGACCTCGGCGACCGGGGCGGGAGCGGCGGCGACCACCGGTTCGGCGGCGACCACGGTCTCCGCGGTCTCGGCGGCGACGCCCACGGCGCCGGCCGGGGCAGTGGCCTTGCGGGTGGCGCGGCGGCGGGCGCGGGCCGGCGGGGCGGCCTCGGGGGCCTCCTCGGCGACCGGCTCGGCCGGCGTGACCGCGGTGGTCTCTTCGGGGGCCTCGGCGACGGCCGGGGAGGTCACCGGCGAGGTGGCCTTACGGGTGGCGCGGCGGCGCGGGCGGGCCGGGGCGGCCTCGGGGGCCTCCTCGACGGCCTCGGGGGCGGCGGCCTCGGCGGCGGGGGTCTCCGCGGCGGGGGTCTCCGCGGCGGGGGTCTCCACGACCGGCTCCGGGGTCTCCGCGGCGGGCGCGGCGGCCTCGGCGGCCGGGGCGGTGGCCTTGCGGGTGGCACGGCGGCGGGCGCGCGGCGCGGGTGCGGCCTCGGTCTCGGCCGGGGCGGCCTCCACGGCCGCGGTGTCGGTGGCCGTCGTGGCCTCGGTGGCCTCGGCGGTCGTGCCCGTCACCGGCGGACCGGCGGGGCGGGAAGCGGCGCGGCGCCTGCGGCGCGGCGGCAGCTTGTCACCGGGGGCGTTGGTGTCTTCGTTGGACTCGAGCATGCGGGGTTCTCCCGTCACGCTCCCGGGCGCCGCGTCTTGGTCCGGTCCGGCGGCACGGTCGCGCCTGGGGCGCGGTGCCGCCGTCCGGGGCGCGGGCGCCGCACGGGAGCTCTATGTCTGGCTCGCCGGTTCCGTACGCACTGTGCGTACGGCCTGGCGAAAGTCTCCTGGTCAGTGCGCTGCCCGACCCAGGTGGCTCCCGAGTACCAGGGCGGCGCTACGACGACCGCTCCCTACGCGATGCCGGCACCCGGCGCCGTCGCAGAGGCGGTCGCGGCGGCCGTGGTAGTTGCGGCCTTGACTGCCTCGCGGTCGGGCGCGAGCGGGTCGGTCACCGTGCCGGACTCCTCGTCGAAGAGCCCCTGCGCCAGCCTGGTCACCGCAGCGGGGACCGGCGGCGCCAGGTCGGCCACAGCTCGGAGACCGGACAGGACGTCGTCGGGTCGTACGGCAGGTGTCACGTGCCGAACAACCAGCCGCAGTATCGCACAGGCGCTGTCCAGCGGCCTATCACCCTGGGGATCGCCCTGGGGAGCGGTTGCCGTCAGCTCGGTGACCGCGGAGCGTGCGTCGAAGGTGCGGACGCCGTTCTTGGTCTTGCGCTGTACTTCCACGGTCTCGGCCGCGAGAAACGCCTCGGCGGCCTTCTCCACGTCCTCGACGGTGACGCCTTCGAGGCGCAGCTCCCAGATGGAGGCGGTGAGCCGGTCGGCGAGGCCCGAGGTCCGGGCCTCGACGGCGTCGGTGATGTCGAGGCCGGCCGGGAGGGACTCGTCGAGCAGGGCCCGCAGGGTCTCCGGGTCGCGTGCCTCGGTGAGGGCGATCTCCAGGTATTCGGCCTCGGAGCCCGTGCCCGTGGGGGCGGCGTTGGCGTACGACACCTTGGGGTGCGGGGTGAAGCCGGCCGAGTACGCCATGGGCACCTCGGCACGGCGCAGCGCACGCTCGAAAGCGCGCTGGAAGTCACGGTGGCTGGTGAACCGGAGGCGGCCGCGCTTGGTGTAGCGCAGTCGGATGCGCTGCACCGCCGGTGCGGGCGGCGGGCCTTCGGGCTGTCGCTTGCCCAGTGGTTCTTCTCCTCGGTGCGGGGCGGCGCGGGTGGCGCCGTCCACGAGATGTACGGGTTGCCTCGGGGGTCCCGCCCGGTTCACCCCCGCTTTCGCAGGGAGATCTCGGGGGCGGGCGCCGCGCCGGGGACGTTCGCTGTACTACCCAGAGTACGCGCCCGGGCCACGTCCGGTTCCCCGGACCCGGACGACCGGACTGAGCCGACCAGGGCACGCCAGGTGTCCCGGCGGGCCTCCCGCACGGCGGCGCGGGCCGAGGCGAGTGCCTCCTTCGCCGCCCGCCCGGCCTGGACGGCGGCCGTGCGGGCGGGGGCCCAGACCTGGTCGCGGACCCAGTGGCCGGCGGGGGTGCAGACGTTCCGCCAGACCCAGACCGCGGGCCGCCCCAGCAGGGACCAGGCCAGCCGCCCGAGCGCGCGGCCGACGGCCCGCGAGACGAAGCCGGCGATCCGCCAGCAGACGGCGAGGGCGTCCCTGACCTCCCTCGCGAGCGGCACGAGGACCCGGTTCCAGAGCCAGGCGACAGGCCGGGCGACGCCGTGCACGGCGACCGGCACGAGCACGTACCGCCAGAGCCCCGCCCACGGCCACACGAACACGGCCTTGAGCAGCACCGCCGTGCCGACGGCGAGGACGTGTCCGAGCCTGGGCAGGAACCACGAGAGCCCCCGGCCGACCGGTCCCAGGACGTGCCGGTCGAACCAGAGGACGGGCACGACCACGCCGTACCGCAGGAGGGGGATCAGGACGTACCGGAAGAGCGCGACGACGGGTACGAGGACCAGCTTCTCCAGCAGGAACAGGAGCCCGGTGCCGAGCGGGGCGAGGACCCGCCGGTACAGCCAGGCGGCCGGCACGGCGATCCCGTAGCGGCAGACCGGCACGACCACGTACCGCCAGAGCCCTGCCCACGGCCATACGAACACGGCCCTGGCCAGCCAGGTCACGGCGACCGAGAACCCCCGCCACAGCCACCCGAGCCCGACGCCGACACCGGTGAACACCCGGGCGAGACCGCGGCCGACCCGGGTCAGCACCCACGCGAGGCCCCGGCCCGCACCGGTGAGCACCCACGCGAGACCGTGCCCCACCGGCGTCAGCAGCGACCGGTACAGCCATCGCGCCGGTCGGGCCACCGCGTGGTGGAGGAACCGGCCGACGCCCCTCCCCAGGCCCGTGAACGCCCATGCGAGACCCCGGCCCACACCCGTGAACACCCGGGCGAGGCCCCGGCCCACCGGACGCAGGACCGTGCGGTCGAGGACGTGCGCCGTCGCCGTCAGCACGTCCCAGACCATCCGGACGGGCAGGACGACGACCAGCACGACGATCCGGACCGGGATGCGGATCAGCGCCGGCGGGGGCGGGTTCTCCATGCTCATGCCGGACATGACGCGACGGCCCGGCGGAGGGTTTCCCCTCACGCCGGGCCGTCGCCGGAGTGTTACCCGAACGGACCTACTTCACGACCGACAGCGGCAGCAGCTTCTTGCCGGTGGGGCCGATCTGGATGTGGGTGTCCATCTGGGGGCAGACGCCGCAGTCGAAGCACGGGGTCCAGCGGCAGTCCTCGACCTCGGTCTCGTCGAGCGAGTCCTGCCAGTCCTCCCAGAGCCAGTCCTTGTCGAGACCGGAGTCCAGGTGGTCCCAGGGCAGGACCTCCTCGTAGGTGCGCTCGCGGGTCGTGTACCAGGCGACGTCGACGCCCATCTCCGGCAGCGTCTTCTCGGCGCACGCCATCCAGCGGTCGTACGAGAAGTGCTCGCGCCAGCCGTCGAAGCGGCCGCCGTCCTCGTACACCGCGCGGATGACCGCGCCGATGCGGCGGTCGCCGCGGGAGAGGAGGCCCTCGACGATGCCCGGCTTGCCGTCGTGGTAGCGGAAGCCGATCGAGCGGCCGTACTTCTTGTCGCCGCGGATCTTGTCGCGGAGCTTGCGCAGCCGCTCGTCCGTCTCCTCGGCCGACAGCTGCGGGGCCCACTGGAACGGGGTGTGCGGCTTGGGCACGAAACCGCCGATGGAGACGGTGCAGCGGATGTCGTTCTGGCCGGAGACCTTGCGGCCCTCGGCGATCACGTTCATCGCCATGTCGGCGATCTGGAGGACGTCCTCGTCGGTCTCCGTCGGCAGGCCGCACATGAAGTACAGCTTCACCTGGCGCCAGCCGTTGCCGTACGCGGTGGAGACGGTCCGGATGAGGTCCTCCTCCGAGACCATCTTGTTGATGACCTTGCGCATGCGCTCGGAGCCGCCCTCGGGGGCGAAGGTGAGGCCGGAGCGGCGCCCGTTCCTGGTCAGCTCGTTGGCCAGGTCCACGTTGAAGGCGTCGACACGGGTGGACGGCAGGGACAGGCCCACCTTGTCCTCCGTGTACCGGTCGGCGAGGCCCTTGGCGATCTCACCGATCTCGGAGTGGTCCGCGGAGGACAGCGAGAGGAGGCCGACCTCCTCGAAGCCCGTCGCCTTGAGGCCCTTCTCGACCATCTCGCCGATGCCGGTGATGCTTCGCTCCCGCACGGGGCGCGTGATCATGCCGGCCTGGCAGAAGCGGCAGCCGCGGGTGCAGCCGCGGAAGATCTCGACGGACATGCGCTCGTGGACGGTCTCCGCGAGCGGCACGAGGGGCTGCTTGGGGTAAGGCCACTCGTCGAGGTCCATGACGGTGTGCTTGGAGACGCGCCACGGCACACCGGACCTGTTGGGCACGACACGGCCGATGCGGCCGTCCGGCAGGTACTCCACGTCGTAGAACCGCGGGATGTACACCGAGCCGGTCCTGGCGAGGCGGAAGAGGACCTCCTCGCGGCCGCCCGGCCGGCCCTCGGCCTTCCAGGCGCGGATGATCTCGGTCATGTCGAGGACGGCCTGCTCGCCGTCGCCGATGATCGCCGCGTCGATGAAGTCCGCGATCGGCTCGGGGTTGAAGGCCGCGTGGCCGCCCGCGAGCACGATCGGGTGGTCGACGGTGCGGTCCTTCGACTCCAGCGGGATGCCGGCCAGGTCGAGGGCGGTGAGCATGTTCGTGTAGCCGAGCTCGGTGGAGAAGCTCAGGCCGAACACGTCGAACGCGCCGACGGGGCGGTGGCTGTCGACCGTGAACTGCGGGACCTTGTGCTCCCGCATCAGCTCCTCGAGGTCCGGCCAGACGCTGTAGGTGCGCTCGGCGAGGACGCCCTCGCGCTCGTTGAGCACCTCGTAGAGGATCATGACGCCCTGATTGGGCAGACCGACCTCGTACGCGTCCGGGTACATCAGCGCCCAGCGGACGTCGGCGGACTCCCACGGCTTGACCGTGGAGTTCAGCTCTCCACCGACGTACTGAATCGGCTTCTGCACGTGCGGGAGCAGAGCTTCGAGCTGCGGGAAGACAGACTCGGCAGCAGACATCTCGAACCTTCGTGAGCTGGCAGGGGGGCGACTCTCAAGCGTACCCCGGTGCTCAGCGGGTCAGGGACGCCGTGAGTTCCGGGGCCGAGGCCCTGGCCCAGACCTCGGGGAGCGCCCGCTCGGCGGCCTCCGCGGCGGCCTCCTCGTGTCCGTACAGAAGTCCCCAGGTGAAGGCCGATTCGCCGGCCCCGTGGGCCACGACCGCGAGCTCGCGCAGGGCGCCCCGGGCGACGACGGCGTCCTGGTGCTCGCCGAGCAGGTTCTGGACGGCCTTCACCCGTTTCGCCAGTCGCTTCGCGGGCTTCCCGAGGGTGGGCCGGGCGGCCTCGGCCGCGTAGCGGGCGCGTTTGGCGGCCTTGCGGGCCTCGTGGAGGGCGAGGTCGCGTTCGTGCCCGGGTCCGAGGGAGAGGGCGTGGCCGATCCGGCCGCCGAGGCGGGCGTGGTCCTTGCGGACGGCTCGGGCGAGGACCGTCCGGGCGTCGCCGGCGGCGTCCTCGCGCAGCGGCGGGTCGGCGAGGAGCGCGTCGAGGGCTCCGAGGAGGGCGAGGTAGCGGGCGGAGTCGAGGGCGGCGAGGGCCTGGCGGCGGGCCGTCTTGCCGTGGGCGGCGTCGCGGCGGCGCAGCCGGGCCTTGACCGGGCCGAGGACCAGGGTGCGGGGCAGCTCGTCGAGGCGGGTGCGCAGCCGTTCGTCGAGGACCTCCTGGTCGCGGGCGACGCCGAGTTCTCCGGCGAGCCATTTCAGTTCCTCGCCGATCGGGTCGGTGGCCTCCCGGTCGAGGACCTTCCCGTACGTCTTGAAGGCGCTGCGCAGCCGGCGGCAGCCGACGCGCAACTGGTGGACGGCGTCGGGCAGGTCGCGCCGTACGGCGGGGTCGTACGCGACGATCGCCTCGACCTGTTCCCGTACGTAGCCGAGGACGGCGGCTCCGGCGGTGCCGGGCGCACCGGACGGCTCCGGCGCGGCCGCGGGCGGCCCGGGCTCCACGCCGGTCTCGGCGAGCGCTCGGGACAGTTTCGACGGGGAGTCCGAGGGCCGGATGCCGGCCTTCCTGAGGCGTTTCTCGACGGCGTCGAGGACGGCGGGGTCGGTGTCGTCGGCGAGTTCGACCTCGATCTCGGTCCAGGCGGCCTCTCCCCCGCTCGTGAGGCCTTCGGCGTGGACGGTGTCCACGGAGAGTTCGGCGAGGAGGGTGCCGTCGCCGTCGCGGAGGTGGCGGACGTCACGGGAGGAGCGGAGGCGGACGACGGGGACGATCTCGGCGTCCCGGACGCGGGAGCGAAGGAGCCCCGCCAGGGACCGCGGGAGCGTGTCCGAGAGCGGGGCTCTGATCTCGTCGCGGATGCCGGAGGCGACGGGGAACTTCAGGTGCCAGCCGGCGTCCGCGCCGCCGGTGCGGCGGCGCAGGGTGAGCGCGTCGGCGGCGAGTCGCAGGTCGGGGGTGTCGTAGTAGACGGCGTCGAGTTCGGTGACGCCCTCGTCGGTGACCGAGGCCACTCCGGCCGCCCGGGTCAGGTCCGGGAGGCCGGTTCGGGGGGTGGCTTCGTACTTCCGCTCGATCTCTCGCTTCGTGTCCGCCATGAATCGAATCTAGACGGGAAGTGAACTCCGCGGGAGTGCGCCGGTCAGCCTGTCCGGAAATCCCCTGGGGGATCCGCCGGACGTCCTCTAGGCCGTCATGGGCCGCTGGACCCTGATCGACTGGAGCAGTCCGATCGCCACCCACACCGCGAACATCGACGAGCCGCCGTACGAGACGAACGGCAGCGGCAGTCCGGCGACGGGCATGATGCCGAGCGTCATGCCGATGTTCTCGAAGGACTGGAAGGCGAACCAGGCGATGATCCCGGCCGCGACGACAGTGCCGTAGAGCTCGGTGGTCTCGCGGGCGATCCGGCAGGCCCGCCAGAGGACGACACCGAGGAGCAGCAGGATCAGGCCGGCGCCGACGAAGCCCAGCTCCTCGCCCGCGACCGTGAAGACGAAGTCGGTCTGCTGCTCGGGCACGAACTGGCCGGTGGTCTGGGAGCCCTTGAAGAGTCCTGAGCCGAGGAGGCCGCCGGAGCCGATCGCGATCCGGGCCTGGTTGGTGTTGTAGCCGACGCCGGCCGGGTCGAGTTCGGGGTTGGCGAAGGCCGCGAAGCGGTTGATCTGGTACTCGTCGAGCATGCCGAGCGCGGTGACGAGGACCGCGCCTCCGACACCGGCGCCGATCAGTCCGAGGACCCAGCGGTTGGAGGCGCCGGAGGCGAGCAGCACTCCGAGCACGATGACCGCCATGACCATGACCGAGCCGAGGTCCGGCATCAGCATGACGATGCCCATGGGGAGCGCGGCCAGGGTGAGGGCCTTGGCGACGGTGCGGTGGTCGGGGTGGATCTGGTCGCCCGCGTCGACCTTCGCGGCCAGCAGCATCGCCATCACCAGGATGATCGTGATCTTCACGAACTCACTGGGCTGGAGCGAGAAGCCGCCGCCGACGACGATCCACGCGTGGGCGCCGTTGATGGTGGCGCCGAGCGGGGTGAGGACGGCGAGGATCAGCACGATCGAGAGGCCGTAGAGGACCGGGACCGCGCCGCGCAGGGTGCGGTGGCCGAGCCAGATCGTGCCGATCATCAGGGCGACGCCGATGCCGGTGTTGAGCACGTGCCGGAAGAGGAAGTAGTACGGGTCGCCGTTGTTGAGCTCGGTGCGGCCGCGGGTGGCGGACCAGACGAGCAGCGCCCCGATGAAGGAGAGCGCGAGCGCGGAGAGCAGGATCGGCCAGTCGAGCCGGCGGACCACCGAGTCGCGGGCGGCCAGCTTGGCGAGCGTGCCGCGCTCGGGGGCGTACCGGGAGATGGAGAAGCCGTGGGGTGCGGTCATCGGTTCAGTCCCTCCGCCAGGCGGCGGGCGGGCCCGCGAGTTCCTGCTGGTCGGGCTTGTCGGGGTCGGCCTGGCCCGGGTCGGCCGGGTCGGGCTGCTGGGTGCCGTCGGGCGTGCCGAGGGGCGCGTCGGGGTCGACCTTGCCGATCTCCGGGTCGTACGGCTTGGTCTTCGGGGCGTCGATGGAGCCGTCGGCCTCGATCTTCGGCAGGCTCTTCTGCGGCTGCGGCAGCAGGGCCCGCTTGAGGTCCTGGTTGCCGGCGTCGTCGAGTCCGTAGAGCGCGTCGTAGATGTTGCGGACGGCGGGGCCGGAGGCGCCGGAGCCCGTACCGCCCTGGGCGATCGTCATGACGATCGCGTAGTCCTTGGTGTACGTGGCGAACCACGAGGTCGTCTGCTTGCCGTAGACCTCGGCGGTACCCGTCTTGGCGTGCATCGGGATCTTGTCCTGCGGCCAGCCGCCGAATCGCCAGGCGGCCGTACCGCGGGTGGCGACTCCCGCGAGGGCTTCCTCTATCAAGGCCTGCGTCTTGGCGTCCATGGGCAGCCTGCCGTGCGCCTTGGGCTTGATCTCGGTGACCTTCTTGCCGTCGGGGCTGACGATCGCCTTGCCGACGGTGGGGTTCCAGAGGGTGCCGCCGTTGGCGATGGCGGCGTAGATGGTGGCCATCTGGATGGGGGTGACGAGGGTGTCGCCCTGGCCGATGGAGTAGTTGACGGAGTCACCGGCGCGCATCAGGTTGCCTTCGAGGCAGTTCTCGTACGAGAGCTGCTGGACGTACGTGCCGCCCTTCTTGCCGATGCGGCACCAGTAGTCCTTGTTGTCCGTCCAGAAGTCCTGCTTCCACTTCCGGTCGGGGACGCGGCCGGTGACCTCGTTGGGGAGGTCGATGCCGGTCTCGGCGCCGAGGCCGAACTGGTGGGCCGTCTTGTAGAACCAGTCCTTGGCGTCCTTCTTCGGCTTCATCCCGCCGTCCTTCTGCCACTGCTGGTGGGAGAGGGCGTAGTAGACGGTGTCGCAGGAGACCTCGAGGGCCTGGCCGAGGGTGATGGAGCCGTGGCCCTGGGACTCGAAGTTCTTGAAGACCTGGTTGCCGATGGAGTACGAGGAGGGGCACGGGTAGCGCCCGTTGAAGTCGTATCCGGCGTTCACGGCGGCCGTCGTCGGGATGACCTTGAAGATCGAGCCGGGGGCGGCCTGGCCCTGGATGGCCCGGTTGAGGAGCGGGAAGTTGGAGTCCTTGCCGGTGAGGGCCGCGTAGTCCTTGGCGGAGATGCCGCCGACCCAGGCGTTGGGGTCGTAGTCGGGCTGGGAGGCCATGGCGACGATCCGGCCGGTCTTGTTCTCCATGACCACGACGGCGCCGGAGTCGGCCTTGTAGTTCTCGCTGGTGTTCTTGTCGTGCACCTTGCGGGCCTCGACCATCGCGTTGTGCAGCTCCCACTCGGCGACCGCCTGCACGCGGGCGTCGATGGAGGTGACGACGTTGGAGCCGGGGACCGCGGGGTCGTTCTTGGCCTGGCCGATGACCCGGCCGAGGTTGTCGACCTCGTAGCGGGTGACGCCGGCCTTGCCGCGCAGTTCCTTGTCGTAGGTGCGCTCGATCCCGGACCGGCCGATCTGGTCGGAGCGGAGGAACGGCGAGTCGGTGTCCTTGGCCTTCTCGATCTCGCTGTCGGTGACGGGCGAGAGGTAGCCGAGGACCTGCGAGGTGCGGGCCTTGCCGGGGGCCGGGTAGCGGCGCACGGCGGTGGGTTCGGCCGTGATGCCGGGGAAGTCCTCGGCGCGCTCGCGGATCTGCAGGGCCTGCTGGGTGGTGGCCTCGTCCGTGACCGGGATCGGCTGGTAGGGCGAACCGTTCCAGCAGGGCTTCGGGGTCTTGGAGTCGCAGAGCCGGATCTTGTTGATGACGTCGTCGGGCTTCATGTCGAGGACGTCGGCGAGCCGGGTCAGGACCGCCTTGCCGCGGTCCTTCATCTTCATCATCTCGGTGCGCGACGCGGAGACCACGAGCCGGGTCTCGTTGTCGGCCAGCGGGACGCCGCGGGCGTCGAGGACGGAGCCGCGCACGGCGGGCTGCACGACCTGCTGGACGTGGTTGTTCTTCGCCTCGTCCGTGTACTCCTTGCCGTTGCGGATCTGGAGGTACCAGAGCCGGCCCCCCAGGGTCAGCAGCAGCGAGAAGACGAGGATCTGGATGACGACGAGCCGGATCTGGACCCGGGGGGTCCGCCCTGTCTCGGGGATGTTGCTCATACGGTCGGGGCCCCCTCGGTCACAGTCGCTTGACTCCCTTGATGCGTCCGGCCCGTGAGGCGCGGCTCCGGGCGGTCTTCACCCGCAGGCCGCCGCGCTGGTTCCCGATCCTCAGGCCGGTGCCGGAGGAGAGCCAGCCGGAGGCGACGTCGGCGCCGTTGCCCCCGCCGGCGTCGGCGAGCGGGTCGTTCTCCGCGCGGCGGGCCAGCGCCATGATGAGCGGCACCGTGAAGGGCGCGAGGAGCAGGTCGTACACGGCCGCGGTGAACAGCAGGAACCCCAGGCCGACATGGCGGGCGGCGGTGTCGCCGACGAGGGCGCCCACCCCCGCGTACAGCAGGGTGGAGCCGACGGCGGCCGCGACGACGACGGCCATCGGGCCGGTCGCCGAGGTCAGCCGGCCGTTCTCCGGGCGGGCCAGGCCGACGAGGTAGCCGATGACGCAGAGCACGAGGGCGTAGCGGCCGGCGGCGTGGTCGGCGGGCGGGGCCAGGTCGGCGAGGAGGCCGGCGCTGAAGCCGATGAGCGAGCCGCTGACCGGTCCGTACACCAGGGCCAGGCCGACCACGGTGAGCAGGACCAGGTCGGGGACGGCGCCGGGGAGCTGGAGCCGGGCGAGCACGGAGACCTGCACGACCAGGGCCACCACGATCAGGGTGGCGGAGAGGAGGATCCGGTTGAACTTCACGGTGTCGTGTCCCCCTGGTCCTGGCCCTGCTGGTTCTGGCCCTGCTGGTTCCGCTGTCCGTCGGCGGCCTGCTGCCCGTCCGGTGGCGTCGCCGTCGGTGTCACGGTGACGGTGACGGTCGGCGCGGGCTTGGGCTTCTGCGGGAGGACCATGTCGCGCGGGTCGGCGCGGGGGGCCTGCACCACGATGCCGACGATGTCGAGCTTGGTGAAGCCGACGTACGGGCGGACGTAGATGTTGCGGGTCAGGCCGCCGCCCGCGGGGTCGACGCGGACGACCTCGCCGACCGGGACGCCCGGCACGAAGGGCTTGTCGGCGCGCGAGCCGAAGGTGACGAGCCGGTCGCCGGGCTTCACCTTGGCCTTGCCGTTGAGGAGTTGCACGAGCAGCGGGCGGTCGCCCTGGCCGGTGGCGAAGCCGAGTTCGTCGGACTTCTCCATGCGCGTGCCGACGGTGAAGTCGGGGTCGTTGGCGAGCAGCACCGTGGACGTCGACGGGCCGACGGTGGTGACGCGGCCGACGAGCCCGGAGCCGTTCAGGACGGTCATGTCCCGCTTGATGCCGTCGCGCGCGCCCACGTCGACGGTGACGGTCCAGGAGAAGCCCTGGGCCGCTCCTATGGCGATGACCTGCGCGCCCTTGATGCCGTACTGCCCGGCGCCGGCGGTCTTCAGGATGGAGTCGAGCTCGCGCAGCCGGTTGCGGTTGCGGTCGTCGCTGCCGAGCTCCGCCTTGAGTTCGGCGTTCTCCTTCTCCAGCGCGGCGATCCGGGTGTGCCGCTCGCCGGAGTCCCTGACCGCGCCTATGGCGTTGCCGATGGGATCGACGGCGGCCGCCACACCGTTCTCGACCGGCCCGAAGACCGCCGCTGCGGCCTGCCGGGCACCGTCGACGGGTGACTCCTGACCGCCGCGGATGTCCACCGTGATCAGTGCGAACGCGATGGCGATCAGCAGCACCAGGAGCAGCCGGCTCTCTCGTGTGTCCCTCACGTGCGGCGGCCGTGCCTTTCCTCGTGGTTCGGTTGTTCGACTGTGCGGTCGTACGGCCCTGCGATGGTGCTCACATGGGCCGTACGGGTGGTGCTAGCGGCGCGGCTGGGCGTCCAGGACCTGCTGGAGGGCCTCGAACTCCTCCACGCACTTGCCGGAGCCGAGCGCCACCGAGTCCAGCGGGTCCTCGGCGATGTGGATCGGCATTCCGGTCTCGCGGCGGAGGCGCTCGTCGAGGCCGCGCAGCAGGGCGCCGCCACCCGTGAGAACGATGCCGCGGTCCATCACGTCACCGGAGAGCTCCGGCGGGCACTTGTCGAGGGTGGTCTTCACCGCGTCGACGATGGCGTTGACCGGCTCCTCGATGGCCTTGCGGACCTCGGCGGCCGAGATGACCACGGTCTTGGGCAGACCGGAGACGAGGTCGCGGCCGCGGATCTCGGTGTGCTCGTCCTTGTCGAGGTCGTACGCGGAGCCGATGGTGATCTTGATCTGCTCGGCGGTGCGCTCACCGAGGAGGAGCGAGTACTCCTTCTTGATGTGCTGGATGATCGCGTTGTCCAGCTCGTCGCCGGCGACCCGGATCGACTGTGCCGTGACGATTCCGCCGAGGGAGATGACGGCGACCTCGGTGGTGCCGCCGCCGATGTCCACGACCATGTTGCCGGTGGCCTCGTGGACCGGGAGGCCCGAGCCGATGGCCGCCGCCATGGGCTCCTCGATGATGTGCACCTGGCGGGCGCCGGCCTGCGTCGAGGCCTCGATGACGGCGCGGCGCTCCACTCCGGTGATGCCGGAGGGCACGCAGACGACGACCCGGGGGCGGGCCAGGTAGCGGCGCTTGTGGATCTTGAGGATGAAGTAGCGGAGCATCCGCTCGGTGATCTCGAAGTCGGCGATCACGCCGTCCTTCAGGGGCCGGACGGCGACGATGTTGCCGGGGGTCCGGCCGATCATCTTCTTCGCCTCGGCGCCCACCGCGAGGATGCCGCCGGTGTTGGTGTTGATCGCGACCACGGACGGCTCGTTGAGGACGATGCCACGCCCCCTGACGTACACCAGCGTGTTGGCAGTCCCGAGGTCGATAGCCATGTCACGGCCGATGAACGACATTGAGTTCCCCTTGTTTCCCATGAGGATGCTTCGGGCCTTCCCCAGCGAGCGTTGACGGCTTCTCAGGCAGGCGAAACGGTGGCTGAAGTGGGTGGCTGAAGGTGGTGCGGCGTGGAGTTTTCCATCGTAGTGCCGCCCGCCCGGATACCGCGCGGTGGTCCACCTCTGTACAGGTGACGGTAGGACGCGGCGATCCGTTCCCGGGATCGGCGTTCATATGCCTGGGGGCGACCGAATTCCTTCGGTCGCCCCACAGGCTGCTGCGTTCGGCTGACGCCGAGTCAGCGATGTCGGGTCGGCTCAGACGAGACCGGGGAAGAAGATCTTCAGCTCGCGCAGGGCCGACTCCTCCGAGTCGGAGGCGTGGATCAGGTTCTCCCGGACGATGGTGCCGAAGTCGCCGCGGATCGAACCGGGCGCGGCGGCGATCGGGTCGGTCGGACCGGCCAGCTGGCGGACGCCCTCGATGACCCGCTCGCCCTCGACGACGAGCGCGACGACGGGGCCGGAGGACATGAAGCCCATCAGCGGCTCGTAGAAGGGCTTGCCCTTGTGCTCGCCGTAGTGCTGCTCCAGGGTCTCCTGGTCCAGCTCGCGCAGCTCCAGGGCCGCCAGGGTCCAGCCGGCCTTGCGCTCGATACGGCCGATGATCTCGCCGACCAGGCCACGGCGGACGGCGTCGGGCTTGAGCAGGACGAGCGTGCGCTGGCTCACGGGTGAACTCCTTCGGAAAAGCGGTGTGCGGGACCTCCGAGGCTACAGGCCCCGCACGCCCCTCGATTACGCAGCGTCAGGCCCTGCCGAGGCCCCCGCGTCCTGGGCCTCGGCCCACCGTGCCTTGATGTCGTCGATCCGTCGCCCATAGTGAACAGAGGCCCACCACAGACCGGCGAAAACCGCCCCCAGGAAGAACATCGTCGGCACGACGAAGCCGCTGAGGATCAGGCCGATCTGCAGGGCCCAGCCGAGCTGCACACCGCCGGGGCGGGTGACCATCCCACAGAGCAGCACCGAGATGACCATCGCGACACCGCAGACCCACCAGACGGTGGACATCGCGAGACTGTCGTCCTTCATCGCGACGAGACCGGCGAAGCCGATCACGAAGAACTCGCCGATGAGCGTCGAGGAACAGAGCGTACGCATCGGGTTCAGCCCCTTCGCAGCAGCAGCCGGGCGTCGCCGACCGTGAAGATCGAACCGGTCACGAGGACACCCGCGCCGCCGTACTCGGCCTCTTCCTCCGCGAGCGTGATGGCCGCCTCGAGGGCGTCGGGCAGCCGCGGCTCCACGACGACCCTGTCCTCGCCGAACACCTCGACCGCGAGGGCGGCGAGCGCGTCCACGTCCGTGGCACGGGGGTTGGAGTTCGCCGTGACGACGACCTCCGCGAAGATCGGCTCGAAGGCCTCAAGGAGGCCCTTGGCGTCCTTGTCGCCGCTGGTGGAGACCACGCCGACGAGCCGCGAGAAGCCGAAGGCCTCGCTCACGCCCTCCGCCGTCGCCCGCGCGCCGTGCGGGTTGTGCGCGGCGTCCAGGATCACCGTCGGGGACGAGCGGACGATCTCCAGACGGCCGGGCGAGGCCACCTGGGCGAAGGCCTGCCGGACCGTGTCGAGGTCCAGGGTCCGCGCGTGCTCCGCGCCGATCCCGAAGAAGGCCTCGACCGCCGCCAGCGCCACCGCCGCGTTGTGCGCCTGGTAGGCGCCGTGCAGCGGCAGGAAGATGTTGTCGTACTCGCCGCCCAGACCGCGCAGGGTGAGGAGCTGGCCGCCGACCGCGACCTCGCGGGCGACGATGCCGAACTCCATGCCCTCGCGGGCCACGGTGGCGTCCGCCTCGACGGCCTTCTTCAGCAGGACCTGCGCCGCGTCCACCGGCTGCTGGGCCAGGATCACGGTCGCGCCCTGCTTGATGATCCCGGACTTCTCGCCGGCGATCTCGGCGGTCGTCGAGCCGAGCCGGTCCGTGTGGTCCAGGTCGATCGGGGTCACGACGGCGACCGAGCCGTCGATGACGTTCGTCGCGTCCCAGGTGCCGCCCATGCCGACCTCGACGACGGCCGCGTCGACCGGCGCGTCGGCGAAGGCCGCGTACGCCATTCCGGTGAGGACCTCGAAGAAGGAGAGCCGGTACTCCTCTCGGGCGTCGACCAGCTCCACGTACGGCTTGATGTCCTGGTACGTCTCGACGAACCGCTCGGCGGAGATCGGGGCGCCGTCCAGGCTGATGCGCTCGGTGATGGTCTGCACGTGCGGCGAGGTGTACCGCCCGGTGCGCAGCTCGAAGGCGCCGAGCAGGGCCTCGATCATGCGGGCCGTCGACGTCTTGCCGTTGGTTCCGGTGATGTGGATCGAGGGGTACGCGCGCTGCGGGTCGCCGAGCACGTCCATCAGGGCCGCGATCCGGGTGACCGAGGGCTCCAGCTTGGTCTCGCCCCAGCGGGTGGACAGCTCGGTCTCGACCTCGCGCAGCGCCTTGTCCAGCTCCGGGTCCTCCGGGCGGCTGGGCACCGGGTCGCCCTGGGGCCGGCCGCCCTGGGTGCGCAGGGTGCGGCTGCCGGCCTCGATCACCGCCAGGTCGGGGTCTCGGTCGGTCTCGGCGTCGACGATGTCGTCGAACTGGTCACTCGGGTCGCTCGGCTCGCTCACGGGCCCAGTCTACGGAGCGGTACCGACAGGACATTGGACCCACCCCTTTCGGGACTTTCGGTCCCCCGTCCGCCGGACCTGCCCGGCAAACTTGGCGATCATGGACATAGGGATCGACCTCGGCACGGCCAACACGCTCCTCTACGCACGGGGCCAGGGCATCGTCCTGAACGAACCGTCGGTGGTGGCGGTGCAGGAGGGCTCGCGGCAGGCGCTCGCGGTCGGCGCGGAGGCCAAGGAGACCATCGGGCGCACGCCCGGTTCGATCACCGCGATCCGCCCCCTGAGGGACGGCGTGATCAGCGACTACGAGGCGGCCGAGGAGATGATCCGGCACTTCGTGCGCAAGGCCGTCCCGGGCCGCCGCCGGCCCCGCACCCGGATGGTGGTCTGTGTGCCGAGCGGGGTCACCCAGGTCGAGCGGCGGGCCATCGTGCACGCCTCGCTCTCGGCCGGCGCGCGGGCGGTCCATCTGATCGAGGAGCCGATGGCGGCGGCGATCGGCGCCGGGCTGCCCGTCTCCTCCCCGCGCGGCTCGATGGTCGTCGACATCGGCGGCGGTACGACCGAGGTGGCGGTGATCTCGCTCGGCGGGATCGTCACGGCCCGGTCGCTGCGGGTCGGCGGCGACCGACTCGACGCGGCCGTCACCGACTACGTCCGCAAGCGGCACTCGCTGCTCATCGGCGAACGGACCGCCGAGGACGTCAAGGTCGCCATCGGCACGGCCTGGCCGGTGCCGGGCGAGGAGGAGCGGGAGGACGCGACCTTCACCGTGCGCGGCCGGGAGAAGGTCGGCGGACTGCCCCGGACGGTGGAGCTGACGGTGCCCGAGGTGCGGGCGGCGCTCGACGAGCCGGTCGAGGCGATCATCTCGGCGGTACGGGCCACTCTGGAGGAGTGCCCGCCCGAACTGTCCGGCGACGTCATGGAGCACGGCATCGTGCTCACCGGCGGCGGGGCGCTGCTGCCGGGCCTGGACCTGCGGATGGCCTCGGCGACGGGCATCCCGGTCTTCGTCGCGGACCGGCCGCTGGACTGCGTGGTGCTGGGGTCGGGCCGGTGCGTGGAGGACTTCGACGGGCTGCAGCGGGTGATGGGGAAGGCGGAGACGGTGCGCTGAACGCGTCTCGGCGAGTGGCGAGACCCGTCGGCGCCGGGCGGCACCTAGCGCTGCAGGCCCGTCGGCAGCAGTGCCGTCACCTCGTAGCCCTCGCCCTCCCGGCGGGCCTTCAGGGTGCCGCCCATGCTGGTGACCCGCTCCTCCATCGAGAAGAGCCCGGTGCCGGTGGAGACCGGGGCCGGGTCCGGCGGGGTCTTCGGCAGCGGATTGCGGACCTCGATGCGCAGATCGGGGCCCTCCACCGTGATCGTGACCGTCACGGGCAGCCCGGGGGCGTGCTTCGCGGCGTTCGTCAGGCATTCCCGCACGACCCGGTGGACGGCCGCCTGCCGCAGCGGCGAGAGGGCCTTCGCCTCCTTTGCGACCGTCAGCTCGACGGGGCTGCCCATCCGCTCGCTCTCCCCGGCGAGCTCGGCGAGCCCTTCGAGGCCTGGGGTGGCCGCGTCCCGGTCGGCACGGCGCACGATCGTCTCGTTGAGCATGAGGTGGGCCCGCCGGGCGGTGTCCGCGAGCTCCTCGAAGTCCTTCTGGTGACCCTCCCCCCTGGCCCGTACGGCGAGGACCTCGGCCCGCACCGCGAGCACGGTCAGCTCGCGGCCGACCAGGTCGTGGACGTCCCGGCCGACGGAGATCCGCTCCTCCTGGACGGCCTGCCGGGCGGCGGCCTCGCGCCGCTGGACCTCCAGGGCGCGGACGAGGTCCTGCCGGTACGCGGCGATGCCGACGCCCGCCGCGAGGACACCGATCGGGACGACCAGGCTCAGGAAGTCGCTCAGGGTGTCGCCGTGCCGGGCGGGCCAGCCGGGCGTGAGGAAGAGTCCGTAGGCGACGCCGACGTACAGCAGGGTGGCGACGACGGCGGCGCGCCGCCCCCGGTACCGGCCGATCGAGTACAGCGCGAACTGGATCATGGTCAGCTCGTGCAGCCAGCCCATCAGACCGAGTGCCACCAGGTACGGCACCCAGGGCAGCCGGCGCCGGAGCGCCAGGGTGGCGGCTCCGGCCGCGAGGACCAGGGTGGCGGTGACGCCGGTCAGGGAGTTGTCGGCGCGGGCGAGCCCCGGCACGTCCAGGCACATGAGGCCGAAGGCGCTGAGCGCGGCGACGACGTCGAGGGCGCGGGGCGAGACCGCCCACCGGTCCACGCATCGGCGCAGCGCGGGGACGGTGGGGAGGTGGAGCATGCCTTCCATCATCCAAGGTCTTTCGTCCCGACGACGTGGACCTGAAGTCCCGTCTGATGTGACATCGGGCACTTCGTCCCTATTTCTGTTCGGGCGTACGGGCAGGCGTACGCGAAGGGGCCCGGAACCGTGACACGGTTCCGGGCCCCTTCGTCATGCCGTCCTAGGCCTGCGGCAGGCTCGCCAGCTGGGCCTCGATGCGGGCGATGTCCTCGTCCGCCTTGGTGAGGCGGCCGCGGATCTTGTCGACCACGTTGTCCGGGGCCTTGGCCAGGAAGGCCTCGTTGCCGAGCTTGCCGTTCGCCTGGGCCTTCTCCTTCTCGGCGGCCGCGAGGTCCTTCGCGAGACGCTTGCGCTCCGCGGCCACGTCGATCGTGCCCGACAGGTCGAGCGCGACCGTGGCGCCCGCGACCGGCAGGGAGGCGGTGGCGGCGAAGCCCTCGCCCTCCGGCTGGAGGCGCAGGATCTGGCGGATGGCGGCCTCGTGCGCGACGAGCGGGGTGCCGTCGACGGTGAGGCGCGCCGGCACCTTCTGGGCGTCCTGGAGACCCTGCTCCTTGCGGAAGCGGCGGACCTCGGTGACGACCCGCTGGACGAGCTCGATCTCCTGCTCGGCGGCCTTGTCGCGGAAGCCGCTGTCCTTCGGCCAGTCGGCGATCACCAGGGACTCACCGCCGGTGAGGGTGGTCCACAGGGTGTCGGTGACGAACGGGACGATCGGGTGCAGCAGCCGCAGCATGACGTCCAGGACCTCGCCGAGGACCCGGCCGGAGACCTTGGCACCCTCGCCGCCCGCGAAGAACGTGGTCTTCGACAGCTCGACGTACCAGGCGAAGACCTCGTCCCACGCGAAGTGGTAGAGGGTGTCGGCGAGCTTGGCGAACTGGAAGTCCTCGTAGTACGCGTCGGCCTGCGCGACCGTCTCGTTGAGCCGGGACAGGATCCAGCGGTCGGTCGCCGACATCTCGGAGGCGTCCGGCAGCGGGCCCTCGATCGTGGCGCCGTTCATCATCGCGAAACGGGTCGCGTTCCAGATCTTGTTGGCGAAGTTCCGCGACGCCTGGACCCAGTCCTCGCCGATCGGGACGTCGACGCCCGGGTTGGCGCCCTTGGCCAGGGTGAAGCGCAGGGCGTCGGAGCCGTACTTGTCCATCCAGTCCAGCGGGTTGACCGTGTTCCCGAACGACTTCGACATCTTCTTGCCGAACTCGTCGCGGACCATGCCGTGGAAGGCGATCGTGCGGAAGGGCGGCTGACCGTCCATCGCGTACAGACCGAACATCATCATCCGGGCGACCCAGAAGAACATCAGGTCGTAGCCGGTGACCAGGACGGAGTTCGGATAGAACTTCGCCAGGTCCGGGGTCTTCTCGGGCCAGCCGAGCGTGGAGAACGGCCACAGGCCGGACGAGAACCAGGTGTCGAGGACGTCGGTGTCCTGCGTCCAGCCCTCACCCGTGGGCGCCTCGTCGTCGGGGCCGACGCAGACCAGCTCGCCGTCGGGACCGTGCCAGACGGGGATGCGGTGGCCCCACCACAGCTGGCGCGAGATGCACCAGTCGTTGAGGTTGTCGACCCAGTCGAAGTAGCGCTGGGACATGTCGGCCGGGTGGATGTCGACCCGGCCGTCGCGGACCGCGTCACCCGCGGCCTTGGCGAGGGTCTCGACCTTGACCCACCACTGCAGCGACAGACGCGGCTCCAGCGTCGTCTTGCAGCGCGAGCAGTGGCCGACGGAGTGGACGTACGGGCGCTTCTCGGCGACGATCCGGCCGTCGGCCCGCAGGGCGGCGACGATCGCGGAGCGCGCCTCGAAGCGGTCCAGGCCCTGGAAGGGGCCGTGGACGGTGATCACACCGCGCTCGTCGAGGACCTCGATGGACTCGAGGTCGTGGCGCTGGCCGATGGCGAAGTCGTTCGGGTCGTGCGCCGGGGTCACCTTGACGGCGCCGGTGCCGAACTCCGGGTCGACGTGCGTGTCGGCGACGACCGGGATCGTCCGGTCCGTCAGCGGCAGCTTGATCTGCTTGCCGATCAGGTGGGCGTAGCGCTCGTCGTCGGGGTGGACGGCGACGGCGGTGTCACCGAGCATCGTCTCCGCACGCGTGGTGGCGACGACGATGGTGTCCTCACCCTCGCCGTACTTCATGGAGACGAGCTCGCCGTCGTCGTCCTGGTAGTCGACCTCGATGTCGGAGATGGCCGTCAGACAGCGCGGGCACCAGTTGATGATGCGCTCGGCGCGGTAGATCAGACCGTCGTCGAACATCTTCTTGAAGACCGTCTGGACCGCGCGGGAGAGACCCTCGTCCATGGTGAAGCGGTCACGGCTCCACGCGAGGCCCTCGCCGAGGCGCCGCATCTGGCCGGCGATCTGCCCGCCGGACTCGGCCTTCCACTCCCAGACGCGCTCGACGAAGGCCTCGCGGCCCAGGTCGTGGCGGGACTTGCCCTCCTTGGCGAGCTCACGCTCGACGACGTTCTGGGTGGCGATGCCGGCGTGGTCCATGCCGGGCTGCCACAGCGTCTCGAAGCCCTGCATGCGCTTGCGGCGGGTGAGGGCGTCGATCAGCGTGTGCTCGAAGGCGTGGCCCAGGTGGAGCGAGCCGGTGACGTTCGGCGGCGGGATGACGATCGTGTACGCGGGCTTGTCGCTCTTCGCGTCCGCCTCGAAGTAGCCGCGCTCTACCCAGCGCTCGTACAGCGGCCCCTCTACCTCGGCCGGCGCGTACGTGGTCGGCAGTTCGGTGGTGGGCGCTGTCTGCTGCTGAGTGTTCTCGGTCACGGGGCCAGTTTAGGGGTGTCCCGGTGCTGTCCTGAAACGCTTTGGTTCGGTAACGGTGTGGGCCCCGCCGCACTGACACCCCACCGGTTCCGCCAGGATGTTCGGTAGGCATAAACATCCTGTGAGGGGAACCTGTCGATGAGCTACAACCAGCCGGGCCCGTACGGCCAGCAGCCGCAGCAGCCCGGGCCCTACGGCCAGCAGCCGGGACCGTACGGGCAGCAGCCGCAGCAGCCGGGACCGTACGGCGCGCAGCCCGGTTACGGCTACCCCCAGCAGGCCCCGCAGGGCGTCCCGCCGCAGCAGCCGCCCTACGGCTACCCGCAGCAGCCCCAGCAGCCCGGCCCGTACGGCCAGCAGCCCCAGTACGGCGCCCCCCAGGGCCCGGGCGGCTACGTCCCCCACCCGCCGGCCCCGAAGAAGTCGAAGGCGGGCTGGATCATCGGCGCGGTCGCGGTGGTCGCGGCGATCGGCGTGGGCGCGTACTTCGTGCTGGGCGGGGGCGGCGCCTCGGTCGCGGACGACGGCCCGCACAAGCTGATCACCCCGGAGACGGTCCTGGGCGAGTACAAGAAGGCCCCCGACAAGGGCGAATCGTCCGACAAGGACACCATGAAGGAGGCGGAGAAGAACGGCGTCAAGAACGCCCAGAAGGTCAACGCCTCCTACCAGGTGGAGAACAAGGCCAACCCCCTCGCGGGCAAGGTCCTCTCCTTCAGCGGCCTCTACGGCGAGATCGACGACCCCGAGAAGGTCATCGACACCGTCTTCGCCACCATCAAGACCGAGGCCGACAAGGACAAGGGCAAGAAGGGCGAGCCGGCCCTGGTCGGCGAGCCGAAGTCCTACGAGCCCGCCGAGCTCGACGGCGCCGTCCTCAAGTGCCAGCAGGCCAAGAGCGAGGCCGACGCCGCCTCGTCGACCCCGGCGTTCACCATGAACATCTGCGTCTGGGCGGACCACAGCACCGTGGGCTTCGTGGTTCCGCTCGACATGGCCTCCGCCCTCACGGGCGCGGGCGGCTCCCCCGAGGACGCCGCCGCCCTCACCGCCAAGTTCCGCAAGGAAGTCCGCGTCAAGTCCTGATGCCGGGCCCGCACACGGAGAAGGGGGGGCCCCCCCGGGGGGGGGGGGGCCCCAACAAATACGGGACCCACACGCCGCACTAAAAGGGCC